>CAZUEB010000110.1:0-5265 GCA_964619115.1 uncultured Dehalococcoidales bacterium | reverse complement strand
TCCTTCCCATTCGGGAAGGACTCCTTCAGAATGACATGAGAGAAAATAAAGATGAAAGAGAAACCTTTTTACTACGGTGGACAGGCAGTAATAGAAGGCGTAATGATGCGGGGGCGGGAAAATATAGCTGTCGCCGTCCGCCGACCTGATGGCGAAATAGCTGTAACCAGCCAGCCTCTCGCCCAGCTATACAAAGGCCGCTTTAGAAGCTGGCCCCTGATTAGGGGCATAATCGTACTCATCGAGACTCTAGCCCTCGGGATTCAAACCCTGCTTTATTCCGCCCAGATTGCCGCAACCGAGGAAGACGAAAAGGGCATATCTCCTATGCTGCTGTGGGGAAGCGTGGTCATTGCCGTCGCCTTCGCCGTAGGTCTATTCTTTATCTTGCCCCTGCTTCTCACCCGGTACCTGATTGACCCGCATATCACTTCAGCCCTGGTCAGCAACATTATCGAGGGCGTCTTGCGCATAGGCATTTTCATCGCCTATCTGAAAGCCATAAGCCTGATGCCAGATTTGAAGAGGGTCTTTGCGTATCATGGCGCCGAACACAAGGCGGTCAATGCCTACGAATCCGGTGTGCCTTTGGAGCTGGATTACGTCAAAAACTACTCCACATCACACACCCGCTGCGGCACCAGCTTCCTGCTGGCAGTGATGGTAATCGCTATTTTCGTCTTCGCCCTGCTCGGTCGTCCACCCCTGTGGATAAGCATTCTGTCCCGCATTGTCCTCATCCCTGTCATCGCCGCCATCGGCTATGAATTTGTCCGCTTCGGAGCTGCCCACAGCGATAATCGGCTTGTGCGTGGTCTACTGGCCCCGGGACTTAAACTACAAGCCATGACCACAGGGGAACCAGACGACAGACAACTGGAAACAGCGATATCAGCGCTGAAAAAAGCTATCGAAGCCGATGGCAACCAGCCACAAATTTCCAACAATCAGGCTTAGTCGATATCTTCCTTATCAAACTTCTGGAAGAAGCAGCTACGGTTGCCGGTGTGGCATACCGGGCCGGCCGGCTTAGCCCGAATCAATATGGCATCGCTGTCACAGTCCTTAGCCATGGATTGCACCTTCAGAATGCTGCCGGAGGTAGCGCCTTTGTGCCACAACTCCTGCCGGCTGCGGCTGTAAAACCAGACCTCGCCGCTGTCAAGAGTCCGCCGCAGGGCTTCCTCGTCAGCATAGCCCAGCATCAGCACTTCGCCGCTGTCGGCATCCTGAACTATAACCGGAATTAAACCTTTTTTATCGAATTTTAACATCGCATACCACCTTGTTTCGTTTAGTCAGGGTAAAGCTGAAACCTCATAGTCCCAGTGCCAGGGCTTCTCTCAAATTTATGTCGCCGGTATAAAGCGCCCTGCCCACAATAGCCCCCTCTACACCCACCTCTTTGAGCTTCCTGAGATGGTCTAATGCTGAAATGCCGCCGGCGGCTATGACCGATAAATCCAGGTCCCTGACCATCTCAGCTATGGCATCAAAAGCTGGCTCGGTCAATGTGCCATCGCGTTTTATGTCGGTATAGATAATACGCCTTACGCCAGCATCTGCCACACTGCGCCCCAGCTCTAAAGCCGTAATCTCAGTGCCCTTTTGCCAGCCCTGAGTGGCTACATGCCCATCCCGGGCATCTATGCCGACCACTATAGCCTCACCATATTTCTGGCACAATCTCTCCACAAGTTCCAAATTCTCCACCGCCACCGTCCCCAGAATCACTCGATTTACCCCAATGCCCAGCAGCTTTGCCACACTAGCTTCGTTCCTTATGCCGCCGCCGAGCTGCACAGGCAATTTAGTCCGTTTCACTATAGCTTCGATAACTTTGATATTACGCGGCTCACCGCTGGCAGCGCCGTCCAAGTCAATGAGATGAATCCGACTAGCACCCTGAGCCTGCCAGTCGAAGGCAACAGCTACCGGGTCTTCAGAAAAAACTGTCTCCTTGCTGTAATCGCCCTGATACAGCCGGACACACTTTCCACCTTTGATATCAACCGCCGGAATTATCTCCATATGAAACCTACCATACGATTATTTCAACCAACAACAATTTAATATATAATATTAAGGTTTTATCTCGCTACTTTCAAATACAGGAGGATAAAAATGGACTTCGAGCTTTCTGAAGAGCATAAAATGTTCCAAGAAGCCATACGGAACTTCGCGGAAAAAGAAATTGCTCCGCTAGTCGATGAAGCTGAAAAAACAGCCACTTTCCCACTCCATCTATTTCCCCAGCTGGGCAAGTTAGGCTATCTGTGCGTCAGGTATCCAGCCAAGTACGGCGGCGCCGAGATGGGCAAGGTGGGTGACTGTATTTCAGTCGAGGAGATAGCCTACCAAAGCGTCGGCATATGTGCCGGCATCATGGTTCAAAGTGGCATTGGCACGGCAGCCGTTTACTCTTTCGGTAATGAAGACCAGAAGCAGAAATACTTAATACCGGCTATCAGAGGAGAAAAAATAGCCGCCTTCGGTCTTACCGAGCCTAACGCCGGCTCCGACGCCGCATCCATACAGACAACTGCCACCAGAAAGAATGGCAAGTACGTCCTCAATGGCACAAAAATATTTATCACTAACGGGAATATCTGTGACTTCGTTCTGGTTGCCGCTTATACCGACAAAAGCAAAGGAGCCAGAGGCGGGGTCAGCTTGTTTATCGTCGAAAAAGACACTCCCGGTTTCAATCGCTCCAAGCTGCATAAATTTTGTGGTCGTTCCGGTGAAACAGGAGAGCTAAGCTTCGAAGATTGTGCCGTGCCTGAGGAAAACCTCATCGGTGAAGAAGGTAAGGGCTTCCCCTACTTGATGGAATCGCTGATGGGTGGCAGAATCTCCCATGCCTCCCGCAGCCTGGGGCTGGCTCGTGCAGCGTATGATGCTACCCTTAAATACGCTCAGGAAAGGGTACAATTCGGGCAACCCGTAGCAAAATTCCAGGCAAATGCTTTCAAGCTGGCACGAATGGCTATGGACATAGAAGCAGCCCGCTGGTTGGTATATTATGCCGCCTGGCTATATGACCAGAATAAGCCGCACGTCAAAGAAGCAGCTATGGCAAAGCTTTTTGCCAGCGAGGTGGCAATTAGGGTGACCACCGAAGCCATGCAAATTCACGGCGGCTACGGCCTGACGGAGGAGTCCGTGGTACAACGCTACTTCCGCGACTCCCGAATGTCAACCATAACCGAGGGGACCTCGGAGATACAGCAGCTCGTCATTTCCAGACAAATCGGCATACGATAGGAACGCCATTCACTCTCTGTCATTCTGAGCGAAGCGAAGAATCCCAAAATGGATAAGTCAAAAATCAAAAGTTAAAAAACCAAAATGACAGGTAAAAATGCAAAATTTAATTTTTCATTAGCCGCGACCTAGCTTGAAATCATATCCCAACTTTTGACTTTTACTTTGTCATTTTGCATTTTGATTTCTTATTTTTACATTTGAAGTCACGGAGCACAGCTCTAAATGACCACCACCTATTGCCTGCCTCTGAACGCCGAGATGCCGGTAATATCCTGTCCCATGATTAGGGTATGTATATGGTCTGTGCCTTGATAGGTATATACAGATTCGATATTTGCCATGTGTCTTATCGGTGAATAATCAAGGGACACGCCATTGGCACCAAGTAAATCACGAGCTGTACGGGCACACATGCGCGCTACAGCGATATTATTCTTCTTAGCCATAGAAATCTGACCGCGACCGGCTTTCCCTTCATCCATAAGCCTGCCCAGCCTGTAAGCCAGTAGCTGCGCCTTGGTAATCTCCACCAGCATCTCTACGAGTTTCTCTTGCACCAACTGATATGATGCAATAGGTGCGCCGAACTGCTTTCGTTCTTTAGCATAATTCAATGCCGTCTCATAGCAATCCATAGCCGCTCCAATCGAACCCCAGGCTATGCCATAACGCGCTTGATTAAGGCACGAGTACACAGCCCTTATCTCCGACTTCGGCAGCATATTTTCCAGCGGCACGGCACAGTCTGAAAATCCAAGCTCACCAACGTCGCCAGCTCTCATAGAACCTTTGCGATTTTGAAACGTCTGGCTGAATCCTTCCGTGCCTCTCTCCACAATAAATCCCCTTATTCCATCGCTGGTGCTTGCCCACACCAGCGCCACATCAGCTATCGATGCCTCGCTTATCCACTGCTTAGTTCCATTGATAATCCACTTTTTGCCGTCTTTTCTGGCTACTGTCTCCATCGATGCCACATCTGAGCCGTAATTTGGTTCTGTCAAGCCAAAACAGGCTACAACCTTACCCGAGGCAATCAGAGGCAGCCATTTTCTCTTTTGCTCCTCCGAGCCGTATTTCCAAATCGGATGCATTACCAGTCCCTTGTTAACCTCTACATAGCTCCTGAGGGCACTGTCGACTCTTTCCAATTCCTGAGATATAAGACCGGCTGTCACATAATTCACACCGGCGCCACCGTATTCCCTGGGGAAAATAGAGCCGATTATCCCCATCGCCCCCAACTTAGGGGCAAGTTCCCGCATATGCAGTGGCTCCTCCTTGTGAAAGGCGCTGACTACGAGCGGCTCAATCTCCTTCTCCAGAAATTCTCTTACCGCATTTCTGGTCATTTTCTCTTCATCCGAGAGCAAGTCTTCGATGTTATAATAATCCACGCCTCTGAAACTCATGAGATTTAACCTCCCTAAAATTTTAGCTACTGCGTCATCAGTATATGATGCCGGGCAAATGACACTTTAATTAGTTGAGCCGATTTTGTCAATGCTCTATACTGGGGTAAGTATTTTTAAATTCGATTTACAGTCAAAATGACAATCAACTATACCGATATTTCAAAGACCTATGACGACTACCGCTCCTACCCGGAGAGCTTACTAAAAAAGGTTATTTCGCTGGGCAGGATTAGCCAGGGAAAGAGAGTCCTGGACCTTGGCTGCGGCACGGGCAATGTAGCTTCACAATTACGGAGGACAATAAACGCCGATGTAACAGGTGTAGATGCGTCATTTTCTATGTTGAAGATAGCCAGGGACAAATCTCTTGAAGTTATCTGCTCAGATATCGATAACCGGCAGTTACCCTTCCTTGACGGCTCTTTCGATACCATAATAGGAGCTTACGTTATTCACCAAATAAAGAACCTGGCTTTCATGCTTTCAGAATGTCATCGCGTGCTGCGGGATGGCAGCCTGGTCCTCTTAACTTCCAGCCATAAACAAATAGAAAACCAGCATCCCGTTATCAAGAACTTTT
>CAZUEB010000109.1:0-5275 GCA_964619115.1 uncultured Dehalococcoidales bacterium | reverse complement strand
GTCGCTGATTTGTGCCGACTCGGACCACTGGAAGCCGGTGGTGGCATTGGAGCACAGTGTCACTGTAAATGTATCTCCGGCGGCCACGTTGATTTGTTTGCTCATGTGAGGTTGCTGCCCGAAGTCGTCGCAGGAAATCTCTATGGATGTTCCAGTGGACGGGGCGCAAGCCACCAGGCATAATGATAGGCTTAGCAAGATGAGTGCTGATATTGCTTTGAGCTTCATTGTTTACCTCCGTGATTTAATTAAGCCTCTTGATTCTAGACATATTATAGCGCAGATAGACTGTTTTGTTTAGTCGCCGTTCCTATCAGATTTCTTATTTTAGACTGACCAACACGAAAATAGAATTGAAGTCCGGCAAAGTGCTAGAATATCAGCTGGTTCTCTATCTGGGGGAGTGTCGGAATTGGCAGACGAGCATGACTTAGGATTCGCCAATCCGAATGTAAATGTTAAGCAGTTGCTTAATGACTTCCTGAAATCAAGACCTCAAGGACTCTCGAAACACACCATTTTATACTACAAAAGATGCTTAACACCTTTACTGGCTTATTACAAACTTACACCCCAATCTATCAACGAGTTCATTACTGATTTAAATTGTAACCCTGGTGGCAAACTGGCTTACTATCGTGCTATAAGAGCTTTTTGTAATTGGCTGGTAAAATATGACTACCTTAAGCGCAGTCCGTTGAATAAAGTAGACCCGCCTAAGCCAGCTAAACCTATTCTACCGAGTTTAACGATTGAACAGGTCAATTATCTTATCAACTTTGTGGATAATACCAGAGACAAAGCCATAATGTCTCTGTTCGCTGATAGTGGTATGAGACTGAGCGAATTAGCCAGCATCAAAGTTGGTGATATTGACTGGACAAACTGCACCATCACCATCTGGGGTAAAGGTAAAAAGCAAAGGAAAGCCCCCTTCACCGACAGGACTACCAAATTGCTCAGGGGATTTATTTCACAGAATGGCACAGGTGAAAACATCTGGCACATGAAGCCTAGAGGCATCCAGAATATGCTTCTTGAGCTAGCTAAAAGAACTGGACTTCCCTGTAACCCCCACACTTTTAGACGAACTTTCGCCTCCAATCTACATCGTGCTGGAATGGATATTGAACACATTATGAGGCTAGGTGGTTGGGAAAGTCTGGATATGGTGGTAAGATATACTCGTTCGGTCAAGTTTGAAGATAGTCTGAAGTTGTACCGGAGCCTTGAAGCCTTGCCTACTGCTTGATACTGCTTAGTTTGCTTCTGTCTGGGGCTTGGTGGTTAGCTTGGGGACGGCAATATATCAAACTCAATTCTGGCTGGAAAATTAGGAATCCAAAATTGTGCCATTTTTGCTAGCTAACGTGGGGGGAAGTTGCTTCTAAAAAACAGTCTTAGATACTTTATCAACTCCATTTATCAAATCCTCAATTTCTTCAGGTTTTGGCTCTCGTTGTTTCTTGTGGTCACATAAATTTCGCAAATCAGCTAAATGCTGTATGAATCTCCAAGTTGGTACATCTATCACTTGGGCTTCTTTTAATGCATCATTGTAATCGGAAATGCTTGGGTTTTTGGCTTTAACCGCTACATTGTGACTAGCAGAGACTTGCTGTAAGTGTTTTTCAAGTACCACACCTGCAACTGCCCCAGAAGCCCGGACATAGCCATTCTTTAGTAACTCACGTGCTGTATCTATCTCAGTATCGAACAAATCAGCTTGAAGAAGTTGCTTAATCTCAAAAAGCGAGCTTTCAAACCGTCTTTCGGTCGCTTCCAATATCTTCATTTGCTGCTCAAATTTTGGGAAGGCTGCCTTCGTAGGTACTATAGTGTCTAGCCCTCTTATTATGCTAATTCCAATCATATAGTCCGACATAGTATACGTGAGATAGTCGATGCTTTTACGCTTTTCATCGCTATAAAGACGCCTAAAATCATCATAGCGACTTGGAAGAATTTGCTCTATAACACGGAGTGCTTCGGAATACCACTTTTCGTATTCATTTCTGAAATCAGGAAGTTTCATTTGCTCCGTCTTAATTAGCTCCTCAGCCTTTGGACTTAGCAATCCCAAATCATGTGCGAGGGAGTTATATAGCAATTTTGATTTTGCAATCAGTGCTTTCAGTTCGTCTTTGTACTTCTGAACATTCGTCACAAAATATCCCCTTGACCTGCCTTGCTAACGTAGTATAGAACATAATACAGAATTGGACAACAAAAAAACCGAAAGACGGGTTAAATCTCTCGGTTCGTTACTGGCAATCCTTCTATTTTGGTTTAAGGAAGCTGATTATTTCATTGGGGTCAACATTCAAAGCTTCTATAATCTTAATGAGATTAAGTATTGAGACATTCCGTTTTCCGGTCTCAATCTCCGTGTAATAAGAGCGACTAAAGCCAGCAATATCAGCGAACTCTTCCTGTGAGTATCCCTTCTGCTTCCGTATTGCTCTTATATTATCGCCAATCTTTAGCAGATATTTCCTATCCTTAGCGTTCTTATTGGTTCCATTTTGCCTTGGCATCACTTAGTGATTGTGATACCATGTCACTCAATTAACAACCCGATAAAAGTGACATTTCCAAGTAAGTGTTATGTAGAAAAATGGGAGTTCAGTCTGGATTTGTTGACGGAGCTTATAACATTAACCGTCTACCAAGGCATTTGCTAAACCAGCTAGCTAAGGATTAGGTCAGTGAAAACGTGGGGAAAGTGGGTAACAGGTGTCATAGTCTCTTTGGGTGTAGGCGCTGGCGTAGGTTTCCTCATAGGGCATTACTTAGGCAAAATGTGGCTAGATGTCGGTCTTGGGTTATATATATCTTTTTTAGTGGGTGCACTTGCCTTTGTTATTATTTGCCCAAAAACAAGAAGGGGACAACTAGCAAATAGAATCACAGTAGTTATATCATTGTTGGCTTATTCAATAACAGTGCTGGCTGCCATATTCATGCCTCGCCCAGAATTTAGCCTCAAACTGTTTTTACTAGAGGGTGTATTGGTTGGAGCTATTACTATGGGCATAATCTACGGCATTGCTCAAGTTATCCATTGGGCTATTAAAGGAAAGTGTATGTAAAGCTAAAATCAGCTAAGCACCTCCTATTTGTAGCCCTTTTGCGTAAAAATGCATGCACTCGTAGCTGAAAAGATGCTGCTTTTGCATTGTGAGTAGAAATTGCCTTCTGTCTGGGGACATAGATATTGATGGGGCATGGTCAGACGCTAGTTTCAATGCTACTCATACAACATAGATATGAAATCATGAAATTAAAATTTATAGTAATTTCTTATTTACCCTTTATATATAAAAAAGGGCTTAGTTTTCATGTTTTCATACCCTCTAGGGTGTCATCTGATTTAGTGTGTCGTCATCAATACCAAGTTCCTTAGCAACCTTGAGAAGATGTGCCTTATCAACCAGCACATATCGAGTCCCACCAATCGTCCTGACCTCAAATCCCAGGTCTCGGAGTATCTTACCTACTTGCCAGCTGTTCAAGTGCTCTCCATCATCCTTTAGCCCTTTTTCAATCGCCTTCAGCGCCACTCTCTGTTGCAGTTGTTGGGTTTTATTGTCAATAGCCAGCGATAGTAGTTTCAAGTATACAAGTTTGACCGGTTCATAGTCTTGTCCCACATTAAGGCTCGCAATAGCTTCTTTAAGTTCGCTCGCTGCAAATTGAATCCAAGCTATATCCGGAAAAATTGAGGCAGCTTGAAATAGTGGCATCCAAGTATCACCCGCTCTATTACTGGGAAGAGGAAGAGTTTTTGACCAGTCTACTTGAGAAGCGATAGCGGCTAGGGCAGCCCCATCTAGTGTCGGCATGGAGTAGCTACCTTGCTTATATGCGGTCTTAATTGTGATGCTTCGACTATCAACGGCTGGGTCTCTAAAGGGTAACCTTCGGTGTAATACAGTAGCACCAAATAGATTCAGTGATTCTCTAGTCCAACCTTGACTCGCACTACCACGCTTAACAGTGGTGCTAGATGTCTGTTTCGCATATCTTTTTAGAATCCAGTTTTCATTTATCCAATCAGCCTCTTCAATCAAGGCGGTACCATTGGGCTTCAGGCTATCTCTAAGCTCGGCTTGGCTAACTTTGCCATCAATAGGGATAGGCGAATGACAGATTTGCTTCAGTATTTCCATCAAAGTGCTCTTACCTGAGCCATGACCACCTTGAAGGACTAAGATTGGCATTATCTTCAGCTTATCTATGGCATGGGTAGCTATAGCCCAGTAGACCATTGTCTTTGCCTGATTGGTGTCTACACCACAGGCCGATGTTATGGCATGTGCGTAGTTGGTTATGATTTGAATTGACATGTTTTTAACTCCTTTATTCTAATACTCCTATCTTCTATAATAGACTTGAAGTATGAGACATTGCGATACCTAAACAGGACATTTTGAGACAAAATGACGATTCCTTACGAAATTAGACGAAAAGCAATTGAACTAAGTAAGACTAGGTCAGCCGGTCAGACTTTGAAAGCCCTCAGACGAATCCCAGAATTCGAGAATGAGGACATGCCGGTGGAAAGAACAATAAATAGGTGGAAGAATCAAGCCGCAATGTTGGAGAAGCAAATTTCAGAGTCGGCAGAGAATACAAAAGAATTCTTTAAGACACATCCTGTCCCTAAATGGCTGCAAAACGTGTATCTGGTGAATATAGAAAACGGTGAAATCAAGTTTCTTTAGCGAACGTCAATCGGCAAATGTAGAAGTTTTTCCAATATCTAATTCAGTTCGTATATAAATGGCTTGACAATATACCCGCATCCGTGTATTATTAATATATGGCTAACATTTACAGTGTAAACGAAGCAGCTCAAAGGCTAGGCTTAGACCCCAGTCAGATAAGAAGATTATTGACTAAAGGCGAAATTGAGGGGAAGAAATTAGGTCGTGACTGGGTAGTTCTCAGTCTGAATTATAAAAAGAAGAAATTCGGAGTTGGTCGAAAACCAAAAGGGGGGTAAGAAATGAAAAATAAACAGATATCACTAAGGCAATTAGCTAAAGAATTAGGGTTTTCCGTGAGTTATTTATCTCAGGTTAAACATGGCACAAGGCCAGCATCTAAAGAACTAACGGCCAAACTAAATGCTCTCAAAGCTAGTGTTAAGCAAAATAGACACTTTTTGGGCAAAAATGCTTTACGCTATGTTAGAATGTTATCCCAATTTAGCTTCGGGGGAGTGTCGGAATTGGCAGACGAGCATGACTTAGGATCATGTGCCGCAAGG
>CAZUEB010000108.1:0-5357 GCA_964619115.1 uncultured Dehalococcoidales bacterium | reverse complement strand
CCTCGATTTTTACATTAAAAAGATTGGCGATACGGAAAGCAAGCGGCAGGGAAGGATCGTACTTACCATTTTCGATGGAGATAACCGTCTGCCTGGTCACGCGTAATTGGTCCGCCAGCGCCTCCTGTGTGAGGTCGTGCATGGCACGAAATACTTTTAGCCTGTTTTTCATCTATCACACCCTATAGCTTCCGGCTGAAATAGGCATAAAAACCCATATGAAGTAATAATGCAAGACAGATAAAGTAGCCCATTATAGTACCAGCAAAAACAACGTTGTCCGGCAACTGGCTGTGGAAAAGGGCGATACTCAATGAGGCAACTGCCGCCAGTATAAGCATGCTGGTGAAAGAAGCAGAAGCAGCTTTCCCGCTGATCTGCGAGATTCGCTCATCCCGTACTATCTCTTTGTTTCTACGTTCCAGAATAAAGGCAAGGAAAATGGCTACAACAACCGCCACCAGCGCGATTATGGTGGTGTTAGTACCAATCGCAATTCCCACAGCAATGGCCAGCCCGCCACCTATGAGCGCCTTGTAAATACGATATTTACTTATTTTTCTCATTCCGATGTCTCCTGTATAACTTATTATACTAATTGTAAAGTATACTATATATATTTGTCAAGTATCTCATGGGCTATTCACATAATTTTATCGTATCGTTGAAATCCATAACACGCACTTCAATGTCAGAGTACTACTGCCCCGAGCCGAACTTGCGACCGTTTTTTTTGCAATACTGAGAGTTTTGGTGTATAGTGGAAGTGGTGGTTTCAGTTTTGGTTATCACGTACTCAGTTAAATTACCCCCAGATTTACCCGACTTACCCAGATTCCGGATGACCCCAACTCTAACCAACTATTCATAAGAGAGGAGGTCGTCCAATGAGTTTCACAGACAAGTCAATTCTCTGTCCCGATTGCGGGGCTACCTTCACCTTCACTGCTGGAGAACAAGAATTCTACGCGTCCAAAGGCTTTACCAACGACCCTAAGCGTTGTTCTCGGTGCCGACAGGCTAAGAAACAACAGCGCGGCGGTTCAAGTGGTGCCTGGCATAATGACAGCAGCAGGTTCGAACTTAGTAAGGAATACTAGTTCGACCTTAAGAACATACATAGGCCAGGGATACCTGACCTATGTATGTTCCTTTACAATTTTGAAGAAAGGGGTACCAGATGAATATCTATGTGGGTAACTTATCGCTTGACGTAACTGAAGAGGATTTGCGGGAGGAATTTAAGGCTTTTGGAGGAATCACTTCTGTAAACATCATAAAAGACAAGTATAGCGGGCAATCCAGAGGATTTGGTTTTGTTGAAATGGCTTCAAAGGCTGAAGGCGAAGCTGCAATCGCTGGATTAAAGGGGAAAACACTCAAGGAGCGAACGCTGGATGTTAATGAGGCTCGCCCTCGTTCCGATAGCAGAGGCGGGGGTGGAGGTTTTGGCGGAAGAGGAAGACAGAGGAGATACTAAACCGCCCGGGTCGTTTATATACTTAAGACATATAGCATCTATACTTGGCGTACAATTGACCAAACACGAGGGTTATAGTACAGTGTCGATATAGCGCCACGATAATCGTGTCAAAATAAAGAGCTTTTTCAATATGAAAGACAAAGTTGAACTGCACACTGGAGATATCATGGGCATAAGGCCTGAGGTTGAGTCACTCAAACTTACCCAAAGCGCCTGGGGCACTTTCCGCCAGGAGGATACGGAAGAAGATATATCCGTAATTGCCTCTTCCTGGGGAGATGAAGGGTCTGCTGACCTGGACGAGGAGTGGGGAGATAAGACAGAAAGAGGAGCTAAATCTGTGATTGGGCTCGAACTAGAGCCTGATGAACAGCCAGTCGATGACCCGGTTCTAATGTATCTCCACGAGATTGGCAAAGTTTCGCTTCTCACCGCAAACGACGAAAAGGTATTGGCCAGTAGACTAGAAGATGCCAGGTATCTAGCAAAGATTGAAGGCCTTCGCTTGAAGCACTATGGCAGATATCCCCCGGCGGTTAGTATTACAATCTATTTGCTTCGTCACCTGCTTGCAGCCTGGCCCACAGTTGATATTCTTGTCAAGCGCTTTAAGATTGATACAACAGATAGCCTCATTCAGATAGTTGCCGACCCCAAATTGCGGGCGGCTATCGACGGTGTAATCGATCCAGAGCTAGTGAAAGCTATTGCGGAAGCCAATGGTAAAAACACATCGGAAGTTGGACGAAGCTTGGTAGACCTTTCAATAGATAGCCGACTTTTGCCTTCAGAATTACTGGAGAGTATAGTAGATGGAACTTCCTGGAGTCAGATGGAATCTTTAACAGTCGAGCCCGTTAATCCTGAATTCCTTTCCGACCTTCACGCTAAGAGTCAGCAACTTAAAGCCCATTTTAGTGAAATCAAGAGGGCCGCAAGAGAGGCAGAGAAACGCCTTATTGAAGCAAATTTGCGTCTGGTGGTGAGTGTCGCCAAGAAATACACCGGACACGGAATACCTTTTCTCGACCTTATTCAGGAAGGCAACATCGGCCTATTTCGAGCCGTGGACAAGTTCCAACATAGGAAAGGTTATAAATTCAGTACTTACGCCCATTGGTGGATTAGACAAAGTATTACCCGAGCTATAGCTGATCAAGCCCGTACAATTCGTATTCCAGTGCACATGATAGAAATTATCAATAAGCTATATAAGACCAATCGTTATCTGACTCAAGAGTATGGACGTGAACCAAGTTACGAAGAAATTGGCATAGCGATGGATATCCCCGCAGAAAAAGTGAGGGAAATTCTGAAATTATCTAAAATGCCGTTATCTTTAGAGACTCCTATCGGTGAAGACGGAGACAGCGACCTCGGTGATTTTGTTGAAGACCGAGCTACCATGCCGCCAGCCGAGGCTGCCTCACGAGAGCTACTCAAAGCACAACTGAGTAAGGTGCTTTCTGAACTCAGCGATCGGGAAAGAAGGGTTTTATTACTCAGGTTCGGTTTAGAGGATGATAGACCCCGGACTCTAGAAGAGGTAGGGAAGGAATTTAATGTGACCCGGGAGCGAATCCGCCAGATAGAGGCCAAGGCATTGCGCAAGCTGCGTCACCCCAGTCGCAGCCGGAAACTCAAGGACTACCTGGAGTAAGCTCGCAGGGCAACACAGAATAGACTCCGAGCGGGACGTATTTATTTAGTCACGTGCCCGTACCCGACCTGACAAAACGGTTACCCGAAGGTGGGTGACACGCAGAAAGGTTTAAAGTCAGAAAAACCCAGCACCTCATCCAAAACCCCCTAATTTAATCTGACGGTTCTACTTTAATTACTTTATTCCCCTTGAGAGTCAGCTTGAAACGCCTGATTTCATCATTTTTGAAAGGATACTTGGAACGGACTATATATTTCCTCACATTCAATGAGCCATCGATCATCAGCTTCAATTCCCACAAATTCCTTACGGCATCAATGCTATTTGCCTTTACCAGAGTGCCGATAACAACATCCATCAGTAAACTACCTTCCGGCAACGAGCGGGGACAAAGTCTATCGCCGTTGCCGCACCCATTCTTAAACAGCCTCCGAAAAAAGTCAACCAGGAAGAGCGACCACAAAAGCGCCCGAATATGATATTATTTTTAGAAGAAGCATGCCACTATAGGAGATTATCTTGGTCTGGATAAAATTAGTTGTCTGCCTGATAATCATACTGGTGGCTGGTACGAGGCTATCCAGATATGGCGATGCCATTGCCGAGAAAACTGGCCTGGGACGCATCTGGATTGGCGTCGTGCTCCTGGCCACAATCACCTCACTGCCTGAGCTTGCTACCGGTATCAGCTCGGTAGCCTTGATAGGAAAGCCAAATTTAACTTTAGGTGACCTCTTCGGGTCAAATCTATTGAACTTGGTCACCATCGCCATTATCGACGTACTCTACACCCGCGGGCCGATACTCCATTACGTAGGCACCGGCCTTGTTCTGGCGGCAACCGCAAGCACTTTACTCATCGGCGCGGTAGCAGCTTCAATTTACTTAGCCCAAAATGTTGCGCCTCTGGGCATATTCAATTACATCGGCCTCTATTCGCCGATAATCTTCTGCATCTACATGATTATTCAGTACATGCTGATTCGCTTCCAGCGCAGCCAACAGAGCCAAGCCGGTACCGATAGTCCACCTGCTGCCAGTCACGGGGAAATCTCTCTTAAAAAAGCCATCGCCTTTTTTGTACTAGCAGCACTGGCTACTGCTGGAGCAGGCACATGGTTGGGTTTCATTGGTGATGAGCTATCCATGGTCACCGGTCTAAATGACAGCTTCGTCGGTAGCTTGTTCCTGGCCATATGCACATCAGCCCCTGAGATAGTGGTCTCAATTTCAGCGCTGCGGATGGGAGCGCTCGATATGGCGGTGGGGAACGTGATCGGTAGCAACCTGTTCAACATGGGAGTAACCGTCTTCGTAGACGACCTGTTTCTTACTGAAGGTCCTATTCTATCATATGCGAGTACCGACCATATCTTCACTGCTCTTATTGCCATGCTGATGAGTTGTGTCGTTATTATAGGGCTAATATACAGACCACGATTCTGGCCGCGAATTTGGGTCGGCATAGATGCGGCAGGACTCGTAATCCTGTACATCGGGGCGATTGCCGTCCTTTACTTTATGGGCAACCTTTGATAAACAAGCTCACTCTTAACAAAGACGGCTATCAGCTTTGAAATAACTGCCCTACCAAGAGTATAATCTTATTTGACATATAAATTCAGCACTTGCCTTTAAGGAGTAGCGCCATGTCCTATGTATACGACTTCCAGGATAATTGTGAAGACAAAGCCATTCTAGGCAACAAGGGAGCGAACCTGGTGACCATGACCAGACTTGGACTTCCGGTTCCGCCTGGATTCATCCTTTCAGTTGAGGCTTATACCGAATATAAAAGAAGCGGCAGGTTACCTGAGGCAGAGATTAAACAGGCTCTGGTCGCCTTAGAGAAACAGGCGGGGAAGAAACTTGGCAAAGAGCTACAGGTTTCTGTACGCTCCTCAGCGCCGGTGTCCATGCCGGGGATGATGGATACAATCCTGAACGTGAAAGACCTTGATGGGATGAAAATAGCCGCCAAACGAGTTTTTGACTCATGGGATAACATGCGCGCCGTTGAATACCGCCGGCTGAACAACATACCCGCCGACCTGGGCACATCGGTCATAGTTCAGGCTATGGTCTTCGGCAACAAAGATGCAAATTCTGGCACAGGCGTGGTGTTCAGCCGTGACCCGAGCACTGGACAAAAAGGTCTCTTTGGTGAATACCTCAGTCAAGCCCAGGGCGAAGAATTAGTCTCAGGAACGA
>CAZUEB010000107.1:0-5394 GCA_964619115.1 uncultured Dehalococcoidales bacterium | reverse complement strand
ATAATCTGGAAAGGTGCTGAATGGTTCGGAAGTGTCGGCACTGCAAGCAGCAAAGGTACAAAGACACTGTGTCTGGTAGGTAAGGTGAACAACACTGGCCTAGTTGAAGTCCCTTTGGGTACCAGCTTAGGCAAGATTGTATTTGACATCGGTGGTGGTATACCGAAAGGAAAGAAATACAAGGCGGTTCAGATAGGTGGTCCATCCGGCGGTGTTATACCCATCGAGCACGTGAATACTCCTGTCGACTACGAAGCCGTCACCGCCCTGGGAGCTATCATGGGATCAGGCGGACTCGTGGTAATGGACGAAGATAGCTGCATGGTAGACGTTGCCAAGTTCTTCCTACAATTCACCAGAGATGAGTCTTGCGGTAAATGCACTCCTTGCCGTGCTGGCATACCTAAAATGCTTGAACTTCTGACTAAAATCACAGATGGCACAGGCACCATGGAAGAACTTGCCATATTAGAAGAACTGGCTGAAATGGTCGGCTCTGCTTCTATATGCGGTTTAGGGCAAACAGCACCCAACCCAGTACTCACCACACTGCGCCATTTCAGAGAGGAATATGAAGCACATATCATAGACAAGAAGTGCCCGGCTGTAGTCTGCCAGGCTCTATTCAAAGCACCGTGTCAGCATACCTGCCCTGTCGGTTTAGATGTCCCGGGATATGTTGCCCTAATCAAGGCAGGTGAATTCGATAAAGCCTATAACATCATCATGCAACGGCTTCCGTTCCCACTGAGTGTTGGACGAGTATGTCATCATCCCTGCGAAGGCAAATGCCGACGAGGTCAAATTGAGGACCCCATTGCAATCAGACACCTCAAAAGGTTCGCTGCTGATTATGCCTTCGAGCACGGGCTTGAATACCTCCCTCAACTAAAAGAGAAGCGGAAAGAAAAAGTAGCCGTTGTTGGTGCAGGCCCGGCGGGACTATCAGCAGCCTGGGACCTTGCCCGAGAAGGCTATCAGGTTACCGTATTTGAAGCTCTACCTGTAGCTGGTGGAATGCTTGCGGTAGGTATCCCTGAATACCGTCTCCCAAAGGATATGCTCAACAAAGAGATCGAAACAGTCAAAAAGCTCGGAGTAGATATAAGACTTAACACACCTGTAAACGACATCGAATCATTGCTGAAAAATGGTTATCAAGCAATATTCATAGCTACAGGTGCCCATAAAGGAGACAAGATGGGCATCCCAGGCGAAGACCTGACTGGAGTCTTTGATGCCATTGACTTCTTGAGAGCGACAAGTCTGGGGAAGGAGGTAAAGGTTGGGCAGAAAGTGGCTGTCGTCGGCGGCGGTAACTCAGCCATCGATGCCGCCAGAGTATCCTTGAGAAAAGGCGCCAAAGAGGTGCATATTCTCTATCGGAGAGAAAAGAGAGACATGCCGGCAATAGTAGAGGAGATTGAAGCAGCTGAAGAAGAAGGCATACATATTCATTGCTTAACAGCGCCAGTGAAGGTCACGGGCGGCAGCAAAGTCGACGGAGTCGAGTGCGTCCGCATGGAACTTAAGGAATTTGACAAGAGCGGCAGAAAGACTCCTTACCAAATCAACGGCTCTGAATATACTATGAATGTCGATACAATCATCAAGGCTACAGGGCAGAGACCTGATACATCATTCCTAAAAGGAGATGGAATAGGCACAGCAAAGGGAGGGACAATAGTAGCTGACCCTCGAACTCTAGCCACCGGTCGTAAAGGAGTTTTCGCCGGTGGAGATGCACACACAGGCGCAGCCACAGTAATCGAAGCAATAGCTGCAGGACAGAGGGCAGCATGCTCGATAAAACGATATCTCCGCGGAGAAGAGTTAACACCACTAATCGAACGCAACGGCTACGAGCCTATAGCAGTCCCCCCTGTGATGCCAACTGAAGAAGAGCTCAAGGAAAAATCCAGGATAAGGATTGCCGAGATCCCCGGTACTGATAGGAAGACTTCCTTTAAAGAGGCAGTCTTGCCCTACAGCGCAAAGGAAGCAAGAGAAGAAGCCAGCCGATGTCTAAGATGTGACCTTGAGGTAGGAGAATAGACATGAAAGAGATAACTCTAACAATCAATGGTAAACAGGTTAAAGGCAAAGAGGGTGATACCGTTCTTGATATCTGTCAAGCTAACGGTATTGATTTACCGACGCTTTGTCACTTTAAAGGGCTGAAAGATGTCGGCGCTTGTCGCCTTTGCGTGGTCGAAATCGAAAGAGAAAGGCGCCCTGTACCAGCCTGCACTTATCCAGCAAGGGACGGTCTGGTAATACAGACCAAAAATGAAAAATTGGAGAAGTATCGACGGCTGATTCTGGAACTTATGTTCACCGAACGCAACCACCTTTGCGCTCAATGTGTAGCCAGCGGTGATTGCGAACTACAGAGCCTCGCTTATAAATACCAGATGGACAATGCCCGCTATCCATATTCCTGGCCCGCCTTGCCGGTAGATTCAGTAAACGATTATCTGGTTATCGACCACAATCGCTGCATTCTTTGCGGCAGATGCATCAGGACTTGCGATGAAATTGTCGGTGTTCACACACTGGACTTTGGCTACCGCGGTTGGAAAGACATGGTCGTCGCCGACCTCAATCAACCCTTGGGTACATCGTCCTGCATCTCCTGCGGAGCCTGCTTCCAGGTCTGTCCCACTGGCGCCATATTCTCTAAGAGTAGTGCTTATAAGGGCAGACCAGAAGAATGCCAAAAGGTGAGCAGCATATGTCCAGTATGTGGAGTCGGCTGTCAAATTGAGGCGCTGGTTAAGGACAATAGACTGGTGAGAATCGATAGTCCTGACCTCACTGGAAAGCGTGGCATACTTTGTCACAAAGGACGTTTTGCTCCACTGTACAGAAATAATGAACGCATCGACACGGCGCTGGTAAAAAACGGCCGTGGTAAGCTCGAATCCCGAACCCTAAGCGAAGCCATAGGCATAGTAGCCAAAAGGTTTGCTGAACTGAAGGCACGATACGGCAGCAACAGCATAGCTGGCATAGCGTCAAGCCAAGCCAGCAACGAATCCCTCAAGGCTTTTAAAGAATTAATAAGCGGGACTATCGGCAGTGAGTTAATCGATACCATCGACGGCGATATCTACAGAACCATCATGCAGGGTATCAACACTTATCAGAAGGATGCGGCACTGGATATAGAGACTTCGATAGAAGAGATACTCAAGTCCGATTGCATAATCGTAGTTGGTGCCAACCCACTTGAAAGTCATCCTGTAGCCGGTTCTTATATCACCAGAGCAGCAAGTCAGTACAGAGCAAAGCTCATCATCATCGACCCGTCTGAGAATACCTTCTCTTACCACACCACGCTATGGTTAAAGCCAAAAGAAGGCAAAGAGTCATTAGCTCTAGACGTGCTGACCAAAGCCGTCATCAATAAAGGCACCAAGAAAGACTCTGCCCAGGCAAAGAAGGTAACAGCTTCCCTCAAGGACATTAACGTAAAGCAAGTGAGTGAACAAGTTGGGATAGGCTCTGATGAACTTCTTGAGGCCGCCGAGATACTAAGCAAGTCTAAGCGCAGCGTTATAATCTACGGCGAAGGCATCCTGCAACACAAAAATCCTGGAATAATAACGTCTATTTTCAAGTTAGGAACTATCGCCAGCGGTCAAAGCGCAAGCAAACCACAAATCATCTCTCTAAAACCTAAGGGAAATAGCCGCGGCGCCTGGGACATGGGAATAGCCAGCCCATCACAATCAGTCATGAAGAGCATAACAGGAAATAACATAAAGGCGTTATATATACTTCTGGCTGACGATTATATTGAGGCATCAGAATTGCCAAAGTTCGGCAAAGGTTTGGAGTTCGTAGTTATTCAATCCAGCTATCTCTCATCTGCAACATCAAAAGCTAACGTGGTATTACCATCTCCAATTTGGGTGGAAATAAGCGAAAAATACAGTACACTGGACGGTGTAGCCAAATCAACCTCGCGTCTCATTAAGCCAACTGATGGCATCAAAGCAGATTCACAGATATTGCGGGAGATATCAAAACATATCAATAAATAGCAATAGAGGATAAGGAGTTGAGCAAATGGCAAAGGTCAAAGTAGCTACAGTCTGGTTAGAAAGCTGTGCTGGTTGTCACATGTCATTTCTGGATATTGATGAGGCGATAATCGATTTAGCCAATCTGGTTGAATTCACCAGAACTCCCATAACAGATATAAAGGAATTTCCGCAAGTAGACGTTGGTATAGTAGAAGGCTCTGTGGGCAATACTGAAGAGGAGAAAGTACTGAAAGAGCTTAGGGCGCATTGCAAAATTCTTATGGCGTGGGGTGACTGCGCCTGCTTCGGTGGCGTGTGCGCCATGCGTAGCACTCTCGACAAAGAAGAGGTTCTCAGACGTGGATATATCGAGACCGAGAGCACTTACAAGGGCAAGATACCTCGTCCGCCTGGTGTCCCGGCGCTCCTTGACCAGGTGAAACCAGCAAATCATGTAGTGAAGGTAGACTGCTACGTCCCTGGCTGTCCGCCAGAAGCTGAAGCTATCCTGTATGCCTTAAAAGAATTGCTGGCAGGCAGAATCCCGGTTCTACCCAGCGATATGATGCGCTTCGATTAAAAAGAGGTGAAGACATGGTTACTGAAGTTAGAAAAACTATCGAAATAAACCCGGTTAGCCGGATTGAAGGACACGGAAAGGTAACAATAGAACTGGACGATTCGGGTAATGTGGCTGACGCCAAATTCCATGTAACCCAGTTCCGAGGCTTTGAAAAGTTCTGCGAAGGCAGAGTTTTCTGGGAGATGCCAGCAATCACCCCCAGAATATGCGGTATCTGCCCGGTAAGCCATCACCTAGGCGCAGCCAAGGCCGGCGATGCTATCCTGGGAGTCGAGCTGACACGTCCGGCTAAGCTCTTGCGTGAACTGATGCATATGGGGCAGACCCTTCAGTCCCACGCCCTTCATTTCTTCCACCTTGCCAGCCCAGATTTGCTTCTCGGCATGGATGCTGACCCGGCAAAAAGAAATGTCATAGGGTTAATCGCCGAAAACCCTGAGCTTGCTGTCAAAGGTGTAAAGCTTCGCAGCTATGGTCAGACAATAATTCAAAAGCTAGGTGCTAAGAAGATCCATCCAAACGGTGCCGTGCCTGGCGGAATGAACACAGCTCTATCAACCGCTGACAGAGACCACTTCCTGAAACAAATTGGTTGGGCTATCGCCGATGCTCAGGCTGCTATAGGCATAATTAAGAGTTATTACGAAAAAAACAACGACTTTGTGTGCACATGTGCCAGCTTCTCCACAGGCTATCTTGGTCTGGTAGATGAAAACAACAATCTTGAACTCTACGACGGCAAATTGAGGTTAATTGACCAAAATGGAAAAGTCCTTGAAA
>CAZUEB010000106.1:0-5399 GCA_964619115.1 uncultured Dehalococcoidales bacterium | reverse complement strand
TAGGCATAGGTATAGACCGTCTGATAATGTTATTCACTGATAAGCAATCCATACGCGAGGTTATTCTTTTCCCTCAGCTAAAAGTAAAATAACAAAAATTTAATCACTATGCTGGACATCAAGTTAATCCGTGACAATCCTGACTTAGTCCGCCAAGCTTTAGAAAAGCGAGGTGAGAGCGCTCCGCTCAACCAAATCATAAGTCTCGACGAGCGACGCCGTCAGCTTCTACACGAGATGGAAACTCTACGGGCTCAGCGTAACGAAGTCAGTAAACAACTAGGCAAGATGGCGGATAAGCCTCCTCAGCTTATTGCCGACATGCGCCAACTCGGTGAAAAAGTAACTCGCATGGAGGCAGAGATATGCCAATTTGAATCTGAACTTGAAGACCTTCTATTGCGATTGCCAAACATCCCGGCCGCCGATGTGCCTGTCGGCAAAGACGCACAGGACAACCTTGTGGTGCGCTCCTGGGGTGAGCCAGCACAATTCCCCTTCACACCACTGCCCCATTGGGAACTAGGTGAAAAATTAGATATCATCGATTTCCAGCGTGGAGTCAAACTTTCTGGCAGCCGCTTTTATGTCCTCAAAGGCCAGGGCGCTCACTTGCAACGAGCGCTCATCTCTTTCATGCTCGACCTTCACATAAAGGAGCACGGCTACACAGAAATATACCCTCCTTTCATGGTAAAACGTGAATGCATGGTTGGCTCAAGCAATCTGCCTAAATTTGCCGATAACCTGTACCATGATGAAATCGACGATGTCTGGTTTGTGCCCACTGCTGAAGTGCCATTGACTAATCTGCATCGTGACGAAATCCTGCCGCCGGGCACTCTGCCTATTTATTACGTAGCCTATACCGCGTGCTTCCGCCGCGAGAAGATGGCAGCGGGCAAGGACACCAGAGGCATCAAAAGAGGACATCAATTCGACAAAGTCGAGTTATATAAGTTCACCGAGCCAGAAAATTCTGACCAGGAGCTAGAAAATCTGGTGAGGAATGCCGAAGATGTGTGCCGCCGCCTGGAAATACCCTATCGTGTGGTGCAGCTATGCACCGGCGACCTGGGTTTTGCCTCAATAAAATCATTCGATATCGAGATGTGGGCTCCCGGCTGCCGCGAATGGCTGGAGGTCAGCTCATGCAGCAATTGCGGCGACTTCCAGGCCAGACGCGCAAATATTCGCTATCGCCCAGAGCCCAAAGCTAAGCCGGGCTTCCTGAACACACTTAACGGCTCAGGACTGGCTTTGCCACGGGTAGTCATAGCATTGCTGGAAAACTACCAGCAAGCTGACGGCACCATAAAAGTGCCTGAAGCGCTGAAACCTTATATAGGAACAGAGATAATTAACAAGAGCTAAAACCGATGCAACACGATTCCAAACCACGCTACGCTTGCCCCCAATGCGCAACTAAAATGCACGACCAGTTTGGAAGCTGCCCGAAGTGCGGCTTCATCGGTGGCATGGAACACAAAGATATGTATCTTCGAGGAACAAATGCTGCCGGCAAACCAATAGTAGTTGACCCGCCAACAGTACAGCAAGACACTACAAAGCAAAAACAAACGAAAACATCAGGTACAATGTCACAATACAAATGTCCCCGCTGTAGCGCCAAGACCAGCAAGGCATACGGACGATGCCCGAACCATCGCAGCTGTGGCTACGCTGGCCCTATGCAGTCAATCACCATCAGCAAGCCTAAACCAAAATAAAAGCTTGCGAACGACTTTACATTGTCGATAGCAGATTAGCATACGGACTTGTAAAACAGGATAATTTTATTTTGTCTTATCTGCATGTATAATCTATGTAGGACATATTATCTCAACCAACTGAAAATAAAAATAGCGCATTAAAGAGAGATGCTAGGTAAACACTTAATGAGGGCTTTGTGCAAAGGATAATACTGTGTCCTAAGTGCCGAGTTCAGGTAAAGAGGGACAACTTAGGCGAGCTTTTATGCCCGAATTGTAACGCAAGACTATGCCCTAAAGCTCACATCTTTGACGGCAAAATCTGCCCGTATTGCGGCTGGGAAGACCCTAATTACAGCCTGTGGCAGAAGACGCAGAAAGCTAAGCAAGAAGGTCCTGTATCCAAAAAATCGGATGAAGCTACCTACGCCAAGCTCCAGTACACGTGCCCTAAATGCGGTTCTAGTGTCGACATCGCTCACAAGGATTGCCCAATTTGCGGCTTTCTCGGGGCTAAATATCAACCAGCAAAAGCTGCACCCACAAGCGCCGCATCTGCAGAAGCGAGACCTGCCACACCGATAGGCTCATTCCTGGACAAAACGCCATACGCACCACCAAAGAAACGAGATGTTGCGCCAACACAAAGTCCGTTTCTAAAAGAAATAGCAAAGACCGAGCGGAGAGAGTGGGATTTCTCCCCACTAAAGCGCTTTATAAGGCCAGTCCTTGCCAGCTTGCTGGTTGTCATTATACTCAGCAGCCTGGTCATGGGAGGTATCTACATCACACGATTAATTAGCCAGAGTGCTGCTGAACCTGGCACTCGACCGTTCATTCCCCCTCCCGCTACATCCAAAACTTACGCCCTGAGCACAACTGTGATTCCAGAAACAGGAGGGGAAATTAGGATAGTGTCCCCTTCATCCAGCAGCGGGGTATTTGAGCCCGGCAGTCAAATCAAATTGATGGCTGTTCCAAACGACACATGCTACAAGTTTAGCTACTGGGATGGCGCCTCAAGTTCGTCGGAGACGACCACCATTACCATGGATTCAGATAGAGCCGTTGTCGCACATTTCACCCTCAAAGACACGACACCGCCAACCATTTCGGAAGTAAAAGTTCCTAGCTATTCCGATGTAAGCGCTACCATAACCTGGGAAACCAGCGAGCCTGCCACAAGTCAGGTCGAGTATGGGAAAACAAAAGACTACGGCTTTAGCGCAACATCCAATGACGAGCCAACCACCAGTCACAAGATTCGGCTAACCGCGCTGGAGTCAAATAAAACTTATTACTTCATGGTAAAGTCAGCAGACGAATGCGTAAACGAAGCCGCCAAAACAGGAATGCTCACCACCCTACGTGCAATAACTATAGGAGATAAAGTTGGCAACCGCGCCCCGGACTTTCAATTGCGAGAATACCAGGATGATAACCCGGAATCGCCCAACAATGGTGAAATTGTAACGCTAGGCCAGTTCAAAGGCAAGAAGGTGTTGCTCAACCTCTGGGATACATTCTGCGGAGCCTGCCTTGGAGAATTCCCCTATATCAAGGCGGTCTATGAGGACGAGAGATGGGGCAATAAGAATTCGAATTCTGAATTTGTTGTACTTACTATATGTATTGATAGAAGAGCAGACCGGATTAAAAAGCTTGAAGATAAATACTTTGATGAAATAGGGTCTTTCACATTTCCCATCTTGCTTGACACAGAGGAAAACCCAGCCAAGGATAGCTATAAAGCCTTGATGATACCTAAAACCTTCTTCATCGACTCAGACGGAATTATACGGGAGATCAAAATTGGACGCTTCAGCAGCAAAGAGGAGATAGAAGCCATATTCGAATCTCTCGACTAGTCTCGTCGCTCCATGGCGGGTTAAAACCCCCAACCGTATGTTCACAACCTAGCACAACTCGTGCACCAACCAATGTAGAACAGATTACTCTCCCAGAGAAAAGCCTGAAATGATAGACGATACGCTATATAGCATTCTACTTTATGTTTTTACTGGATTATAATAATATAGATAGAGAAGGTAATCAGCATGTCCTGTAAAGCTGGAGAGAAAGCAAAGGAAACGCTAAAGTTGCCAAATAATCGGAGGCTGACAATAACGTGCAGCCCAGAATAACCCTTTGTTCTATTTGCCACTCACCGATGCCCCCGGGCAAGTCAATCTGTAGTAACTGCGGCGCAATGCTGTGCCCTCATTGCCGCGAACCTCTGCCTCAAAGGTCGAGGTTCTGCCCAAAATGTGGCTTCCTCTGCATTGCAGAACAACCTGGCCCAATCACCCAGCAATCTCAACCTGCCTCATCAGCAAGGCAACAAGCTATGCCTATCCCAAGGGTATCTAGTGCGCCACCCCAACCTGCCGCACAGGCTGCCATGCGCCAGCAGTCATCTGGAGTTCCAGTTCCACAGCTTCGAAACAACTGCCCCAGGTGCGGCGCCGATATTGACCTTGAATCGGGGCGCTGCTCAGGCTGCGGCTTGCTTTACGGAATCAGGCACCGGGCAATTCAGCAACAGGCAGCATCCGCTACATCAGCACGCCCTCCGCTGGTACCGAGGCCACAAACCCCCGCAGTACAGCAACCGCCAGCAGCCCGGGGTATGATGCCTCAATACGGCAGTCCCCAACATAGCCCTCCTGTCAGCTCTGGACAGCGCCAGAATTACGGCTCTCCCGGCGCTATGCCAGGCGTCGGCATGCAACTGCCGATACCAAGTGCCGCACCCGCAGCCGCCGGCGCAGTCTCGGCAGGTCTAACACCGCCAGCAATGGCGGCAAAGCCATATCCTTACCAAGCAGCACCACCTGCGCCTGGAGGAAGAGGCATTCCAGCCGCCGGTAAACGAGGGTTACCCGGAATCGCTACCATCATCATTGTTCTAATCGTATGCCTTTTTATCGGCGGCGGTATCTATTACTTCGTCAACCAGGGGGATACATCATCCCCCACTACTGATGATATCGTATATAGCACGCCTCCCAGCATCCGAAATGTCTCGGCTTCATCGATAACCGAAACAGGCGCCACTATCACCTGGAAAACCGACAAGCCCACCAGGGGTAAGATTGAGTACTGGAAAACTGAAACGGAGAACCCGATTACACGGCTGGATGAAAATCTTTCCACCAGTCATAGTGTCACCTTGCCCGAACTTGACCCCAACACAACCTATTACTTCAAGGTGACATCAACGGATGCCGCCGGAAATGAAGCCTCAGACGAAGGGAACCTGACAACCTTAGCCGAAGCCGATGAAACACCGCCGGTGATTTCAGGAGTTAGTTATTCCAACGTTACAGAATCGAGCGCTATCATCACCTGGACGACAAATGAGGATGCCACAAGATGGGTTGAGTATGGAGCAACTGAAGAGTGTCTCTCAAAGACGACAGAGAATACAAGCCTTTCCACCAGTCATAGTGTCACATTGACCGAACTTGATGACGACACGACATATTACTTCAAGGTGATATCGAAAGATGGCGCTGGAAATAAAGCCGAGCTTGCGGATAACCATCCATTCACCACCAAATCCATCATACCGGTCGGCTACGAGGTTGACAAACTCGCTCCCGAATTCAGCTTGAATGACATCTATGAGAAAGAGTGGAAATTAAGGGATTTCCGAGGCAAGATAGTGATGGTCAACTTCTGGGC
>CAZUEB010000105.1:0-5452 GCA_964619115.1 uncultured Dehalococcoidales bacterium | reverse complement strand
CGAAGAGGTGGTTGAGCCGGTTGCGGGAGCACCTCTGGCTGCCTTCGTTTTCAAGACTACTAATGACCCTCGTGTGGGCAAGGTCAGCTATTTTAGAGTTTATTCAGGGGCTATTTCCAGCAATTCGCAGGTGTGGAATGTCAATAAGGGGGCTAATGAACGGATAGGTCAGATTTTTGTCCTGCGGGGCAAAACGCAGGAGCCAGTGCCTCAACTTAGCGCTGGAGATATCGGAGCCGTAGCTAAACTGGCCTCGACAAATACAGGAGACGCGCTTGGTACACGTGAGCGTCAGCTAAAATTTGCTCCTATTGAGTTCCCGGCGCCGCTTCTGAACATGGCAGTCCATCCTAAGGCGAGAGGTGATTTGGACAAGATGAGCACGGTACTGCCTAAAATATGCGAAGAGGACTTTACTCTGAAAGTGCACCGGGAGGCTGATATCGGAGAGATACTACTTGGGGGGATGGGTGAAACACATCTTGACGTTGCTGCTGAAAGGCTTTCGAGTAAGTTCGGCGTGGAAGTTAATCTACAGAGACCGAGGGTCCCGTATAAAGAGACTATAAGTGTGGCAACTGAGGCGGAATACAAGCATAAGAAGCAAACAGGCGGGCACGGACAGTACGGTCATGTACTTCTGGAGTTGGAGCCTTTGCCCAGAGGCAGTGGCTTTGAGTTTACGGAAAGGGTGGTTGGTGGCGCGGTGCCCAGGAACTATATAGCGGCTGTGGAAAAGGGAGTCAACGAAGGCAGGATCGAGGGAGTCCTGGCAGGATGTCCCGTAGTTGATGTCAGGGTAACGCTTTTCGATGGCAGCTCGCACCCCGTGGATTCGTCGGATATGGCTTTTAAGATTGCCGCTGCACAGGCTTTGAAGAAGGGGCTGACTGAGGGGCAACCTGTACTGCTCGAGCCGGTTGTGAACATGACGATCACCGTGCCGGATAACTTTACCGGCGAGATAATAGGGGACCTTAATACCAAGCGAGGCCGTGTGCTGGGTATGAACCCGGGAGGTGGAGTCAATGTTATTCAAGCACAGGCACCTCTGGCGGAGGTTCAGCGCTATGCTGTTGACCTCAGGTCAATGACTCAGGGTCGTGGCACCTTCACTGTCGAGTTCAGTCACTATGAAGAGGTGCCCGGACAGGTCGCCCAGAAAATTATAGCCCAGAAAGCTAATCAGTAAGGAGGCTTTTGACTGCTAGCCAGCCAGAAGCTCCTTAACTTTCTCTGTAAAGGCAGGTAAAACCTGTTTCCAATCGCCTACCACGCCGAAGCGAGCTTCCTTATATATATTAGCCTCGGGGTCTTTGTTGATGGCTATTATGTTTTTGGCGCCGGAACATCCGGCTAAATGCTGGCTGGCTCCGGAAAGACCTACCGCGATGTAGAGCTCAGGTGTGACGATTTTGCCTGTAAGTCCGATCTGCATTGAGTCTGGCACCCACTTGTTATCACAAGGTGGTCTTGAAGCGCCTACTGCGCCCTTCAGTATCTTGGCCAGCTCCTCCAGTTGCTTGAAGCCCTCGGGCCCACCAATGCCTCTGCCTCCGGTCACGATTGCCTGAGCGTCTTCCAGTTTTACTCCAACGACCTCTTCTTTTACTGTTTCGAGCACCTTTGTCCGTATCTTTGCCGGGTCTAGCTCAACTTTTATTGGAGTAATCTCTCCCTTTCTGGCGTCATCAGGTGCCAGGGGCGACATGGCTTTCTGCCTGACTGTGGCCATCTGGGGGAAAACTTCCGAAGTAAAGGTAGCTCGAGCGTTGCCACCGTAAACAGGCCGGGTCTGCTGGAGAAACTTGGTTCCCGGGTCGATGCTCAACTCGAGGCAGTCCATGGATACAGGGATGCCCAATCTAAAGGCTAGCCTCGGAGCTAAATCACGTCCCACGGACGTTTGTCCGAAAAGTATAATTCTTGGCGAAAGATCCTTTACTGCTTTCTCCATTACGGCAACGTATGAATCCGTCTGGTAATCTTTCAGCAGCGGGTCCTCGGCGGTATATACCTTGTCGGCTCCGTAAGCTACAGCCTTTTTAGAGGCATCACCAAGTTTTTCGCCGACTAATATGCACAGCAATTCCTCTTTCAATTCATCGGCTAGACGCCGGCCGCATCCAAGAAGCTCAGTGGTAATCGAGGTTAATTTGCCCTCTACAAGTTCGCCATAGACCATAATTCCTTTATTTTCAGCCATTATAACCTCCTGTGCTTAATTCTTAGTTCTAGATTACTTTTGCTTCCCTAAGCCGGGTAGCCAGCTTAGCGGCAGCTTCCGCTGGGGTATCAGCCTCTATAATTTCGCACTTACCCTCTTTAACTGGTTGGAAAAGCTTGAGAAGCTTTGCCCGTCGACCGGCTTCACCTATTTGTGAGGCATCGAGCCCAATATCGGCCGGCTTCCAGACTGTGGGCTGCTTTTTGGCTGCTGCCATAATTCCTTTGAGTGTGGCATAACGGGCTTCACCGAGCTCGTTGCTGACTGTAATCAGGGCAGGGAGTGTTACCTCAATGACCTGATAGCCATCGGAGATTACTCGTTCTACCCTGGCTTTGCCGTCAGTAGCTTCTATTTTCTTAGCCACGGTAACGCTGGGAATTCCAAGTATTTCCGCAATACCACTGCCAACCTGTCCAGCATCCCAGTCGGCTGCCTGGCGACCGCAGAAGATGAGGTCGTATTCTCCTATCTTCTTGATTGCCGTGGCCAGCGCATTAGCGATAGACCAGCTATCTCCGCCTTCGAAAGCCGGGTCTTCGAGGAGGACGAGCTCGTCAGCTCCCATGGAAAGTGGTTTCTTAACCACATCACGGAGCAGGTTATTACCCAGGCTTAAGACCGTGATTTTGCCTCCTTGCTGGTCTTTAATTCGGAGCGCTGCTTCCACAGCTTGTTCGTCGAAGGGACTAATAACGGGGGGTACTCCTGGTGGAGGAATCACCTTATTGCTAGATGGGTCGATTTTGAAACTGGCTGGTGGCGCCTCCGGGTCTAGTACTTGCTTGCAACATACTATCATGTTTAGGGGCATCGTTTCTCCTCCTTAAGAGAATTTTGGCTGTTCGGCTGAACCAACCAAATACTTTAGGACAAATCTCGCTTTTTGTCAAATTGGGCGCTCTTAAAAGTCAATTCTGACTACTCTCTTAATTCCATTCGAGTCTGAGATAAATTCGAAGTTTACTCTACCGAGACGATTACGGACCAAATTATCTATCTCCTTCTCTTGATTTTGCCCTACTTCCAGAAGGAGACGACCCCTATTGTCAATTCTATCCCCGGCTTGTTCTAAAAGCTGACCAATATAGTCCAGGCCACTTTCGCCACCGTCTATTGCCAGGCTCGGCTCGAATTGAATTATCTCCGGGCTTAAATTTGCCAGCTCCGCTCTTTTAATGTAAGGCAAGTTGGCAACTATCAGGTCAACGGGACTAGGCAGTGGCTCCAGCAGGTTGTCTTGAAGCAGGTTAATCCGGTCTGTGACGTTGTGATACTCACAGTTTAACCTGGCAACTTCTAGAGCTGATGGAGATACATCGGTGGCGTAAATCTTGCTTTGGGGAATATTTATGGCCAGGCTGATGGCAATGGCACCACAGCCGGTTCCAATGTCGGCGATTAATAGTGGTCTTGCAGGATAGGTGCTGCTTCTGGCGAATTCGATAGCCATGTCTACAAGAAGTTCTGTTTCTGGGCGAGGAATGAGGACGCGTGAATCAACGTAAAAGTCAATACCATAGAATTCCCTGTGGTTTACAATGTAGGCTGCGGGTTCGTGACAAAGACGACGTTCGACAAGCTCCTGTAATTTCACCTCTTGCTCCTGGCTCAAGGTTCGCTCTGGGTACGTGTATATCTGTACTGGCGACAGCTTTGTTGTGTACCCTAGCAGAATTCTGGCTTCAATATGGCTATCATCTATGCCATTGGAGCATAGGATGTGGGCAGATTGTTGAAGTGCCTGGGCTAATGTCATAGCCGGCTTCCTTCTAATAATTTCATTTGTTCATCGGCGGCCAGGGCTTCGATGAGTTCGTCGAGTTCGCCATTGAGGATGCGTGGCAAATTATGGAGAGTGAGATTGATGCGATGGTCGGTGAGACGGTCTTGAGGGAAGTTGTAGGTGCGGATTTTTTCAGAGCGCTCACCGCTGCCTATTTGAGAACGTCGTTCCTCAGTTAACTCTTCGAATTTTTTGCTTTGCTCCTTGTCTAAGAGGCGAGCCCGGAGTACCGCCATGGCCTTCATTCGATTTCTCAATTGGGAGCGTTCGTCCTGGCAGACTGTCACTATGCCTGTAGGCAGGTGGGTGATGCGAACTGCGGTGGTCAACTTGTTTACATTTTGTCCACCGGCTCCACCGCTTCGGAATAAATCAATCCTTACGTCGTCTGGTTTAATAGCTATTTCTATCTCTTCGGCTTCAGGGAGGACGGCAACAGTGGCTGTTGAGGTGTGAATCCGCCCTGAAGCTTCTGTTACTGGCACTCGTTGTACTCGGTGTACGCCACGCTCATATTTTAACTGACTGAAGGCTCCCTTGCCCTTTATCTCGAAGATTATTTCCTTAAAGCCGCCGAGCTCGGTCTGATTACTATCGATGATATCCACCTGCCAGCTCTTGCTTTGGGCATAGCGACTGTACATGCGAAATAAGTCAGCGGCGAAGAGAGAGGCTTCTCCACCGCCAGTACCGGCTCTGATTTCCACTATGACATCCTTATTTTGGTTAATTTCTTTGGGTAAAAGTGATAGTTGCAATTGGTGAAGGATGTCGTCCTGCCGTTTTTTTAAGTTAGCTACCTCCTCTTTCACCATGGGTATCATATCAGGCTCTAGCCCGTCATCTAACATGGCCTGAGTTTCCTGCAGAGCTTTAGAAACGGCTTTATATTGGCGATACTTGGTTACGGTATCTTCCAGGTTGGCCTGTTCCTGAGCCAACGGTTGCAGGCGTGCCAGATTGGAAGATAGCTCTGGTTGGGCTATCAGTTGGCTTAGTTCCTCATAGCGCTTTTCGATTGATTCGAGTCTATTGAACATGGCTTGTTCCCAATGGAAATTATATCATAGCCTTGAGGAAGATGCTCTCGGAGCAGGACTTGTGTACGTATTGACAGGGGTTCTAGGTTGTGTTAATATGATAGTCTGTTTCTGAAGGTGCACTTTAACAACTGGATAGTGGAAGGAAATCTTTTTCAGAGAGTTTGATCCTGGCTCAGAATGAACGTTAGCGGCGTGCCTGATGCATGCAAGTCGAACGCTCTTATGACCCGCAAGGGTTATAAGGGAGTGGCGAACGGCTGAGTAACGCGTAAGTGACCTACCTTCGAGTGGGGGATAACTTGCCGAAAGGCAAGCTAATACCGCATGCGCTAGTAAGTTATATCATATTTATTAGCAAAGCCTTAGGGCGCTTGAAGATGGGCTTGCGTCTGATTA
>CAZUEB010000104.1:0-5535 GCA_964619115.1 uncultured Dehalococcoidales bacterium | reverse complement strand
CCAACGCAGCCTTCAGCCACCTCTTTGTCGGTGGCAGCCAGGCAAGCCTTGTAGCCTTCCTCAATGCCGGGTCTGATTTTACAACTGCCTGTATCCAGGTCGAAAAGAACGGCTGCGGGAACGATGGGTACCCTGGCAACCATGGTTTCTTGACCCAGTCCTCGTTCTTCGAGATATCGCATTACTCCTCCGGCGGCGTCAAGCCCGAAAGCGCTGCCGCCGCTCAGGAGAATAGCTTGAACTCTTTCCACCAGATTCATCGGTCGCAGCAGGTCTGTTTCTCTGGTCCCTGGCGCCGAGCCCCTGACATCAACACCGGCTACAGCACCGGTCTCACATAGGATTACGGTGCAGCCGGTAGCTGCATCCTTGTCGGTATAGTGTCCCACTTTTATTCCCGGAACATCGGTTATAGCGTTGTACATCGTCGTCAAAAAATTAAGCCTTCTCAGCGTTGCCGAGAAGGCTTAATAAACATTGCCCCTATTTCCCGTCTCGGTCATCGCTGATCCAAGCGGTCACTTTTATTTACTTTCAATAAAGGCTCACTGCCTTATGGTCAGTGGCGATTGTAATGATAGAGAATTCTATCTTCTTTGTCAATAAGTAAAAGGTCATAGCTGTTATGCGAATGGCGCCTTGGGATGGAAGAGTGGGTCGAACTCCCAACAGGCTGTTTGGGCGTTAACCCTGTACAGGCATGCTGTTTTAGGATGTCCTCTGTTCAACGGCATGGTTGTACTTAGTCCCATGTGCTAGAATAACCTAGTATAGCGAGGCTTTTCATTCACAGATATGAATGTTGTATTGAGCATAGTAATTGCGTATCTCCTGGGATCCATTCCTTCCGCTTATATTATCGGTAAGATAGGAGGTCTTGACATTCGAAAAGTTGGAGACCGCAATGTTGGAACGTTCAATGTATTCCGCCATGCCGGGTTGTTTGCCGGTATAGCTACTCTGGTGGCGGATGTGGGAAAGGGGGCACTGGCTATAGTGGCAGCTAAAGCCCTTTCCGGGCATGAGCTGGTTTTGTTCGGTGCCGGTGTAGCTGCTGTTATGGGGCATAATTGGCCGGTGTTTTTGCGTTTCCGGGGAGGTCGGGGGCTGGCGGTAGTTATAGGTGCACTTCTGGTTCTATTGCCTGTAGAGATGTTAATAGCTGCTGCCTTAGGTCTGGTGGTGCTTTTCATCACGCGTAATAGTGTCTGGTTCGGGGTGGCGCTGTTTATTCCCTTGATATTGCTTTGCTGGCTTTTCCGGGAGCCTGTATCCTTGTTAATCTATTGTGCGGCATTGCCTTGTCTGGCTGGTTTTACTCACTGGCTGACGACGCGACATCTACCGCCTGAAGCCCAGAAGGAAGCGGCATCGTTCTAGATAGCGCGTAAGGAAGGGCGTGGAAAGTAGAGCATTGGTCGGGCTGGTAGCCTGTAGTAAAAGTGCCGAGGCCCAGAATCGAACTGGGGACACGCGGATTTTCAGTCCGCTGCTCTACCATCTGAGCTACCTCGGCGCGGCGACATTGTAGATTTTTTCGTCTGCGGGTGTCAAGATGTTGTAAGTGTCCATGACATATTGGACTTTTTGGGGGTCGTACTGGGGGTCACTTGTGGGCAGGTGACACCTAACGTAAAAATGCCATTTCCCGCTCACCCTGAGCTTGTCGAAGGGTGAAAGAGCATTCCTGCTATGGTTCGACAGGCTCACCATGAGCGGGGTCCTTGCCTCACCATGAGCTGGGTTCCTGGCTGACCATGAGCGGGGTCCTGGATGACCCTGAGCTTGTCGAAGGGTGAAAGAGCATTCCTGCTATGGTTCGACAGGCTCACCATGGGCGGGGTTTCTGACTGACCATGAGTGGGGTTCTTGCCTCACCATGAGCTGGGTTCCTGGCTGACCATGAGCTTGTAGAAGGGTGAAAGAGCATTCCTGCTATGGTTCGACAGGCTCACCATGAGCTGGGTTCCTGGCTGACCATGAGCGGGGTTCTTGTCTCACTATGAGCAGGGTTTTTGGCTGACCATGAGCGGGTGTGCTTTGGAGTCCAATATGTTTCTGAATTTTTGCAGATGTTGTAGGGATACTGGTTTATGTCTGTCCACCGGGTCTGACGAGAGGTATGCCGGCGGCGCAGAGGGGGCATTCGGCAGGGGAATAAACCACGGTGGCAGAGCGGAGACAGCTGAAAAGAGGCACGCCAAAATCCTTCTTCTGCTCGGAGCGGTCAACCAGCACGCCGATGCCAACGATGGCGCCTTGAAGCTTTTTAACCGCCTCCATTACTTCCATGATAGAGCTGCCAGTAGTCAGGATATCGTCCACAATCAGGACGCGCTCACCGGGATGGATGGTGAAGCCGCGCCGGAAAACTCTCGTCTCTCCTTCTTTCTCGGCGAACATTCCCTTTACGCCCATCTGCCTGGCGACTTCGAAGGCGAGGATAATGCCGCCCGTGGTCGGGCCGGCGACCACCTGGACATTGTCTTTCTTGAAGTGCTCGGCGATGAGCTGGCATAGCCTCTGGGTGTGGTGCGGGTATTGCAGAACACGGAACTTCTCCCAGTAGGCCGGTGAGTGTAACCCTGAGGTCAGCAGAAAATGTCCTTTCAGTATGGCTCCGGCATCTTTAAAGATTTGTATTATCTCGTCGGACATAGTGTTCTGATTGCCAGGATGAGTTCGCTGAATTTGGCGGCTTGTGTACCCGCGTTGAGCTTATAGTGTTCTATTGAGCCCCATCTATATGGTGGCCAGTAGGTTATCCATGCCTTGCCGACGATATTTTTTCGAGGTACCGTCCACCCCCTGTGTGAATCGGAGCTATTGTTGCGATTGTCACCCAGAACAAAATAGTGACCGATGGGAATTTCCTCGGGCAGCACAAAGTAGTGGGGTGGCTCCAGGGTGTAAGGTTCAACTAATGGGGTATCGTTTATAAATACTGTATTGTCCTTGATTTCGATGGTGTCGCCCGGCAGGGCGATAATCCGCTTGATAAGGTCTGTTTCAGAGTTTTGTGGGGAGTGAAGCACGACTATGTCACCGCGTTGCGGCTCATTAAAGAAATAAGTAGCTTTGCTGACCATTATATAGTCGCCCTCTTCTATGGTAGGCAACATGGATGAGCCGTATACTTTGAAGCTGCCAACCGTAGCTTGAAAAAGGGCGAAAACAGCCAGTCCGACAAATACGGGTATAATGAAGTCGCGGAAAAATTTCATTGGCTTGTTACAGTTAATTTTGTGTTATTATAATCCATGCCAGCTTTTTGTGCCATCTTTGGACTAAACTCGGTGGTCTGGTTTGCCGTTATATGTGGTGGCAACCAGTACCTGCATGCTATTATAATGAAAGAGGCGATTTTGATAGTTTAGTGGGTTGGGAAGACCAGACAATGAATTCAAGGAGGGTAAAAATGAAGAAATTTTGGTTAGTTCTATCCAGTGTGATGCTGGTGGTGGTTTTGATTGGGGCTGGTGGTTGCGTGGTTGGTGAAAATGCCCAGGTATCACCTCCGGCTATTTCTGCCTATGTGGCAGCACCGGACCTGGGTGGCATACTTTATGGCCAGCAGCAGGTCGGCTTGTGGGTAAATGGTGAAGGCAAGGCAACAGTAACCCCCGATGTTGTTTTGCTCAGTCTGGGCATAGAAGCTGAGGCGAAGACTGTGGCGCAGGCACAAAAGGATGCGGTTGAGGCTATGAATGGAGTCATGAAGGTGCTTGAGGCTAACGGTGTGGCTGAAAAGGATATTCAGACGCAGAGATTTAGCATATATCCGGTGCGCAGATGGATAGAGAAGGAAAACAGGGAAGAGATTACCGGCTACAGGGTGACAAATATAGTGGTTGCCAAGATAAGGGAAATAGATAAGGCTGGACCTGTTATTGATGCGGTGGCGCAATCTGGTGGCAACTTGACCAGGATTGATAGCATAGGTTTTACTATTGATGACCCGGCACCTTATTATAAAGAGGCACGGACTAAGGCAGTGGGAGATGCTGTAGCCAAGGCTAATCAGATGGCGCAGGCGGCTGATATTAAGCTGGGCAAGCTGCTGTATATATCTGAAAGCACTCCGTATGTGCCGCAGACAATGGTTAGAGGCCTTTTTTTGAAAGCTGAGAGCGCAGCTTCAGCACCGACTCCTATTAGCGCCGGCGAGATGGAAATAATAGTCAATGTCCAGATGGTTTATGATATTAAATAGTGGTTTGTGGATTTCAGGGACTTGACATGGCAGTTTAGGGGGCATATTATAGTCGATAAAAAGAGGTTGCTAATAAAGACCCGGAGGTTGTGAGATGAAAGACGAGACTTGGTCACCGAGGCCTTACGCAAACGAAGAATTCCTCTCCTTTGACCGCCTGAAGCGAGCAGTTACAAGCAGAGTTCTTGATAAAGCAGAACGTGTTATGGGGGAAGAATTCCCATTGAGCCCAGACAGGATAGGCGAATTGACTACTGAGGAGTGGCAGCGAGCTAAGGAGGCACTCCAGAACTCTCCGGGTGCTCGTGAAGCTTTTCGGAAATATCTGGAGGGGACGGTTAGTGGCAAGGTGGACAACCTGATAAAAACTGATAAAGATTATCTGTCCGCTATGGGAGTAGCTGAGAAGAGCTTGTGAAAGGCATGACGGTAATTCGGGTTAATACTGAGGAGGGGGATTTCCAGATGCCTCTCCTCTTTTATTTTCATAGTGGAGGATAGGATGCCTGAAAAAGCTGAGAAGAAAAGTATGACTGTGGATCTGGAGCACACAAAAAAACGCCTGGAGATGTTAGACAAGCGGCTGGATAACATCGACTCCGTGGTTACGGCTTTGGTGGAGCGGGTAATGAGGCAACCTGTTACCATTGAGGTTACCTGTCCCAAGTGCAATAGTGTTATTCAAATCATGCTGACAAGTAATATAAAGACCAGCGTCAAGAGTTAAGGGGTTCTCTGATTCAGGATTGTCAGTGTGGGCTGCGCTACCAGAGCATGTGAAGCTCTCAACAGGCGCCTCAAGGTAGGCTTCGTTGTGTTGCCTTGATTTTCTCCTGAAGTTATCTACAGGATTGGCAGATAGTTCTTTAGTTCGTAATCAGTCACGTATGTCCGGTATTTATCCCACTCTACCTTCTTATTCTGGATGAAGCTATCCAGGGCATGGTCACCCAGCGCTTCTCTGGCAAGCTGGCTCTTTTCGGTAAGCTGTATAGCTTCGTACAGGCTGCCGGGCAGCGTTTTAATTTTCCTCTTTTCGCGTTCTTCCGGGCTCATTTCAAAGACGTTTTCCTCTACAGGCGGTGGCAATTTGTATCCCTTTTGAATTCCTTCGAGTCCTGCGGCCAGCATGGCGCTGAAGGCGAGGTATGGATTGCATGCCGGGTCCGGGGACCTGAGCTCTATCCTGGTAGCAGTTTCCTTTCCCGGTTTATATTGAGGAATCCTGATTAAGTCAGCCCTGTTTCTTTTAGCCCAGGTAATGTAACAGGGGGCTTCATAGCCCGGGACGATACGCTTGTAGGAGTTTATCCACTGATTGC
>CAZUEB010000103.1:0-5639 GCA_964619115.1 uncultured Dehalococcoidales bacterium | reverse complement strand
CCTTCTACCATCTCGGTGTCGATGGTCTCAGCTTGCCTCTGGTTATATTGATGACGTTCCTCGGCGTACTGGCAGTGCTGGTGTCGTGGAATGTACAGTTGAGGCCTAAGGAGTATTTCATCTGGTTATTGCTCTTGGAGACGAGCATACTCGGGGTCTTTTGCTCCCTGGACATGGTTCTGTTCTTCCTCTTCTGGGAGCTGGAGCTTATCCCGATGTATTTCCTCATCTCCGTATGGGGCGGTGGCAGAAAAGAGTATTCAGCCATCAAATACGTAATATACACACTGGTCGGCAGCGCTATGATGCTGGCTGGAATTTTGAGCATTTATTTCACCACTGGCAGCCTGAATATGATGGAGCTGGCAGGTCTGGATGCAGCCAGGCCGTTTATCCCATTAGCGGCGATGTTCTTTTTAATGCTGGTTGGTTTTGCCATTAAACTTCCGGTGTTTCCGTTGCATACATGGTTGCCTGATGCTCATACTGACGCTCCCACGGCGGCAAGCGTGATTCTGGCCGGTTCCTTGCTTAAGATGGGTGGCTACGGGATGATTCGCCTTTGTGTCTCTATTTTCCCTGCTGTCGCCCTGCAGTATGCTCCGTTGCTGACGGCTTTAGCTGCTGTCAGTGTGCTCTATGGAGCGGCGGTGACTTTGAGGCAGAAGGACTTGAAACGACTTATCGCCTACAGTAGCGTTAGCCACATGGGGTATGTGCTTCTTGGTATCTTTGCGTTGACTCAGGTTAGCTTGACTGGTGCTGTTTTGCAGATGTTCAGCCATGGCATTATTACCGGACTTCTCTTCGCCATGGTGGGGCTGGTCTATGATAAAGCTCACGAGCGCAATCTGGACAATCTGGGCGGGCTAGCCCGGCAGATGCCGGTTATCGTGGCTGTCTTCAGTATCGCTGGTCTGGCGTCTTTAGGCCTGCCGGGCACAAGTGGCTTTGCTGCCGAGTTTATTACCTTTGTAGGTAGCTACTCCAGTACAGTCGTAGAAGGCATCCGAGTGTACACTCTCCTGGGTGTCTTCGGTATTGTCCTAACTGCCGGCTACATCTTATGGATGCTGCAGCGGGTATTCTATGGTCCGCCGCTGGATAAGTTCAATAAAGTACCTGACGCAAACAATGTTGAGAAGGTGTGCATTTTCTCTTTTGTTGCTGCCATTATGCTTGTCGGTATCTACCCGGCTATCCTGACTGATGTCATTAAGCTGGGGGTTGAACCGATAATGAGATTGCTAGGTTCGTGATGGGGGATTGTTTAACTAGATGATGATTAGTGAACTTCGTTTTTTGGCACCGGAACTCAGTCTGCTGGGTTTCGCCCTCTTGGTGATTCTGGTTGATTTACTCGTCAAGCAGAAGAGAGTCCTGGCTGGTCTTAGCATTGCTGGCCTTGTGGTGTCTGCTGGTTTCACCGTGGCTATGTGGGGCACTCCGGCCACTGACATTTTCTACCGAATGCTAGCGGTGGACAACTTTGCCATTTTCTTCAAGCTATTGCTCCTGGCAGCTGCCGGTCTCATCATACTGGCATCTCAGGACTATGTGAGCAGATTCAAGAGATTTCAGGGAGAGTACTATGCGCTGGTGCTCATCTCGGCTTTAGGCATGATGCTGCTGGTGGCAGCAGCCGACCTGATTGCTATCTACGTGGCTCTGGAATTGAGCGGCATCTCTCTATATGTACTGGCCACCTTTTTGAAGGATAGGAAATCGACTGAGGCCGGGCTGAAATACCTGCTTCTGGGTGCTGTTGCCTCGGCAGTGCTTCTTTATGGCATGGCTTTGATTTTCGGCTTTACCGGCAGGACTTGCCTTGTGTGTATCGCCGAGTATTTTCAGGGTATGCCGGGCGCCGGGCTTCTGAACAACCCAGCGTTGCTTATGGGCATGGTTCTTCTGGCTGCCGGTTTCGGTTTCAAGATTGCCTGTTTCCCCTTCCAGATGTGGGTGCCCGATGTTTATGAAGGTGCACCAACGCCGATTACTGCCTATCTCTCTGTAGCCAGCAAAGCGGCAGGCTTTGCCGTTGTACTTCGTGTTTTCTTTGTTGCTCTTGGCTCTCCTGAATGGCTCAGCCTTAACTGGGGCGTTTTGTTTGCTGCTCTGAGTGCCATTACCATGACTGTGGGCAATGTAGTGGCTATCCTGCAAAACAATATCAAGCGTATGCTCGGTTATTCCAGCATTGCTCAAGCTGGCTACCTTATGGTGGGACTGGCGACAGTGGGTATGGCGGTAGGGGGTAGTGCCGTGGGGCAAAGCGGGCTGCTTTTCTTCATTATGAGCTATGCGGTAACTAATCTGGGAGCTTTTATAGCCGTCATAGCTATCTCTAACAAGATTAATAGCGATGAAATAAGTGACTATGCCGGCATGGGCAAGCGAGCACCGTTTATTGCTCTAGCTCTAACTTTCTGTCTGATTTCCTTAATTGGTCTGCCGCCTACCGCGGGTCTCATTGCCAAGATTTATATTTTCAGTGGAGCGGTGCAACATGGCTTGCTGTGGCTTGTTATCGTAGCTGTAATAAATAGTTGTATCTCAGCTTTCTACTATCTGAGGGTGGTCAAGGTAATGTGGACGGGTACTCCGGCGTCAAAGGTTAAAGAAGTGCCTTCATCGTGGGCATTGCGCGTTGCCTTAGCTCTCTGCTGCCTCTTTGTCCTGCTTCTGGGTGTTGTACCGGGTGGTTTCATCGGCATTGCTGAAGCAGCTGCTCGGATTTTAGGTTCGTAATCTACCATCCCATTCCTTTGAAGCGCGCAAATGTACCTTTGATAGCTTTTAATTGTGCGGACTTTCTTGACACCCTTTAGCTGGCGGTGATAGACTCCTGTTGCTGTGAAACGAGTTGGCATTTTATATCATCCCAAGATTGAAAAGGCTGAGGCTTTCAGCCGGGAACTGGAGAGATTTCTGAAGGCTCGAGGCGTTTCTTTCTGGACGTGCTCGGCGTGGGAGGAGGAGAAGGTAAAACCGCAGATAGCCGGGTCGGAATTAATCTTGAGCGTCGGCGGTGATGGCACCATACTGAGAGCGGTACGAGCCGTTATCCCGCAGGCGGTGCCTGTCGTAGGCATAAACCTGGGTAACCTGGGGTTTATGACTGAACTTAAAGCTGATGAGGCTCTTGATAAGCTGCCTCGGCTGCTGGATGGCGGGGGCTGGGTTGAAGAGAGAGCCATGCTGGAAGCTGGTTTGCCATCGCAGAGCAAGGTTTTTAATGCCATAAACGATGTTTTTGTGGGACGGAGGAGCCTGGCACGACTGGTTCGGATTGAGACCAGGGTAAATGGCGAGGTTTTAGCAACCCATCGGGCTGATGGAGTTATATTGTCTTCGGCAACTGGCAGCACCGGTTACTCGTTGGCGGCTGGTGGGCCTATTCTTTGTCCGCAGGCTAAGGAAATCATATTCAAACCTGTTTGCCCTCATCTGACTCTGGACAGGGCTGTGGTTCTGCCGTCGGACGCCGAAATCCAGTTGCAAGTTACTACAACTCATGAAGCTATGCTCAGCATCGATGGACAGATAGAATTGCCGCTGAGCAGTGGTGATGAGGTAAAGATAAAGTGTAGCCCTTACGTGGCGCGGTTCTTGAGAATTCGCCCCAAGGATTATTTTTATGGCTATCTGGAGTCTAGACTTAAGGGGAAGATATGAAAAAAGTAGAGAAAGCTAAAATAAATGATGCTCAGCGTATACATGAACTGGTCAACAGCTTCGCCGACAAAGGGGAGATGCTGCCCCGGGCGTTGAGCGAGATATATGAGAACCTGCGTGACTTTTTCGTCATCAGGGATAAGAGTAATCAGGTTATAGGCTGCGTTGCCCTTCATATTAACTGGGCCGATTTAGCTGAGATTAAGTCTCTGGCAGTGAGTGGAGATAATCAGGCTCAAGGCTTGGGATCAGTGCTTGTTGAGGCCTGTATCAATGAAGCCAGAGAGCTGGGAATTCCCACAATATTTTGTCTGAGCTACAAGCCGGCTTTTTTTGAAAAGTATAACTTTTGTCAGGTCGACAAGATGGAATTGCCGCGAAAAGTATGGTCGGAATGCTATCGTTGTCCCAAGTTCCCCGATTGCGATGAGGTGGCTCTGGTCTATCGATTTGAGAGGTGAGAGTTGAGATGGAGAAAACTTTGTCCAGCCAGAAGGTTTATGAAGGCATGGTGGTTAAGATGAGGGTTGACACGATACGGAAGGGCAGTGGCAAAATTACCACCAGGGAGATTGTTGAGCGTAGTGATTGTGTGGCGGTGGTGGTTCTGGATTCTAAGGATAGGGCTATCCTGGTTCGCCAGCACCGCAGCGCTGTAGGCAAGACGCTACTGGAGATTCCGGCAGGCGGCATTGACCCGGGTGAGCAGCCCATCAACTGTGTCCGCCGTGAGTTGCAGGAAGAGATAGGTTATTTACCCAATAAGATAGATAAGCTCGGCGGTTTCTATGCAGCTCCCGGCTATTGCACGGAATATTTGCACCTGTATCTGGCCACATATCTGGTACCCAGCCAGCTTGAGGCTGAGGACACCGAAGACATAGAGGTGGTGCGGGTTCCTTTGCCCAAGGTGCCTGAACTCATTGCCTCCGGGGAAATCTGCGATGCCAAGAGTATAGCCGGGCTGCTCAGGGTTATTTCGCTGGGGCTTAAGGGCAGTTGACCGCTGAAGTTATGCCTTGATTTGATACTTGGCTTTGCCCTGCTCGTATAAATCGGCGCCATGAATATCGTTGATAACGGTGGCGGGGAAGTTCTCTACCTCTAGACGGCGTATTGCCTCGGCGCCTAAATCTTCGTAAGCTATTACCTCTGCCCTCTTTATACTCCTGGAGATGAGAGCTCCGGCACCGCCTATGGCAGCGAAATATACCGCTTTGTATTTCCGTATGGCATCTCTAACTGCCTGCGACCTGTTGCCTTTACCAATCATTCCTTTAAGACCGGCAGCCATGATGTGGGGTGCGTAGGTGTCCATTCTTCCGCTGGTTGTCGGTCCGGCTGAGCCTATGACATGTCCCGGCTTGGCTGGCGAAGGGCCCATGTAGTAGACGGTCTGATTTCTGAGGTCAAAGGGCAGTTTTTCACCCTTATCCAAAGCTTCAACTAGTCGCTTGTGGGCGGCATCTCGAGCCGTGTAGATGACGCCGGTAATTAGAACCTGGTCGCCGGCTTTTAGTTTCTTTATGGTCTCTTCGTCAAGCGGGGACTTGATATTTAAGATTTCCATTACCATCCCTCCGAGGTCGCTTATTTACTTCCTTTCACGGTGAAGTCAGGGAAGGGGACTTTAGGTTTGGCCTCAGTATGAGGTGGGACTATCTGAGCAAGCGGCTCCGTTTTACCCAGTCCTACAGCCCGGGACACCATTCGTCTTTTGAGCAGTTGAATGGCTAGAGCAGGGTCTAATCCTTTGGGGCAGGCTTCGGAGCAAGCGCCGGCGAGATGGCAGTGCCATACGCCGTGGTCGGTGTCCACCACAGGGAATCTTTCCAGCTCACCTTCATCGCGGTTATCGGCGCAGTAGCGATAGCACTGAGCCAGAGCCTGTGGGCCAGTGAAAAACTTGTCGCTGGCTGACGTGGGGCAGGCAGATATGCAGATGCCGCACTTTATACAGT
>CAZUEB010000102.1:3822-5643 GCA_964619115.1 uncultured Dehalococcoidales bacterium | reverse complement strand
GCCTGAACCCCGACCAGGGCGAGCCGTGCAATAGCTGCGCCTTGTGCAAGGCAATTAACGAAGGCAGCGCTCCTGATATCATAGAGATAGATGCAGCCAGCAACAGGGGCATTGATGAAATTCGAGACCTAAGGGAGAAGGTCAATTATGCCCCGAATCTGGCCCGCTACAAGGTCTACATCATAGATGAAGTCCATATGATAACCAAGGAAGCATCAAATGCCTTTCTTAAGACACTGGAAGAACCACCTCCCCATGCCATATTTATTCTGGCAACCACGGAACCACACAAAGTCATGTCAACCATACTATCGCGTTGCCAGCGGTTTGATTTCCACCGTCTCTCCCAATCATCGGTTATATCCAAGCTCAATCTCGTCTGCGAAAAAGAGGGCGTTCACATCGTGCCTGAAGCCTTAAGGCTTATCGCCAAAGTAACTACAGGTAGTCTGCGCGACGCCGAAAATCTACTGGAGCAACTGGTTACCTATTATGGGCACGAAATTGAGCTTCATCAGGCGCAAGAAATGCTGGGCATAAGCGGCGATATGCGCATTAGAGAGCTAGCCAGACATATTGTGAATAAGGACATCACTGCCGGGCTTAAGACCATTAACAGCGTCAGCAGCGATGGGCTCGACCTCCGCCAGTTTAATCGCGAACTGGTGGACTATCTCCGAGAGTTGCTTCTGGTTAAGTCCGGCTCCGAAGAAGTGATAGACGTTACCAGCGACGACCTGACTGAGATTAAAGAGCTGTCAATCGGTGCCAGTCTGGATTACCTGTTGACAGCAGTGAAACGGTTTGGCGAGATAGACCTTCGCCTGGACAACTATTCACCGCTACCATTAGAGCTAGCCCTCGTTGATTGCATATTGTCCGTAACCGAAGACAAGCAACCAGTCAAGCCTAAACAGCCTGAGCCCGAAGAGCCAGCCGCGTTGCCCAGCAGACCAGTCAAGTCAACCAGGTCGACTCCAAAGGCTAAAGCCCAGAAACCAGATAAAAGCGATGAAATTGAAGCAGAATCAAGCAAAATCACAGAAACTCCGGAGGCGGCAGCATCTTCTCCGGAAATCGACAATCTACGTAGCAGATGGAAGGAGTTCGTGAATTCCATGCGCGGTGAGGGCTCCAAAGGCAATCTGGATGCCTTTTTGCGGAGCGCTTGCGAACCTCTGTCTATTGAAGATAACACTCTACTTTTGGGTTTTTATCACGAATTTCATAAAAAATATATCGAAGACCCCAAGTATAAGCATCTGGTAGAAAAGAAGCTACGAGAGGTCTTTGGACATTCATATCAGGTGCGTTGCGTTTTGACCAGCCCCAGCGAACAAACCAGAGCTAAAATGGAAACAGAGAGCCATCTGGTAAAAGCGGCTAAGGAAAGCTATGGGGCTAAAGTTGTTGGCAGGAAATCCAGAACGGAGGAGGAATGAACAAGTTTGTTTTTCGCCAGGCACAGGAATTACAGGCTAAGCTAGCCAAAGCTCAACAAGAGCTAGCTGAAATGACCGCTGAGGTAAGCTCAGGAGGCGGAGCTATCAAGGTAGTAGTTGACGGCCAGCAGAGAATTCGCTCAGTTAGCATATCTCCAGAGGTAATAAATTCTGAAGACGCTGAGATGCTCGAAGACCTGGTCATGACAGCAGTGAATGAAGCCATTCAGAAATCACAGGAGCTTGCCGCCAGCCATTTGAGCAACATAACCGGTGGCCTCAAAATTCCGGGGCTGTTTTAGGAGAATGTTTATTTAACCATGCCTGCCACCATGAATACTTTACCAGTTACTCCGGGTCTCTCCCTTGTCATTCTTCG
>CAZUEB010000102.1:0-3722 GCA_964619115.1 uncultured Dehalococcoidales bacterium | reverse complement strand
CTTCGCTATCGCTCAGGGTGACAAACGAACTTTTGGGAGACAAGATATTTGAGCACTAATTCAGTATCTACCGCCGAGCCGATAGCCAGGCTGATAGAAGAACTTAACAAGCTGCCGGGCATAGGACCGAAGAGCGCCCAGCGGCTGACCTATTATCTGCTTCGAGCGCCTGCAAATGAAGTTGGTGCACTAGCTGACGCTATCAAAAACCTGAAAGAAAAACTGACCCTATGTTCCAGTTGTCTCAATATTACCGATTCAGACCCGTGCGCTATATGCCGCGATGAGGAACGCGACCGCACCAAAATCTGTATCGTCGAAGAGCCTATAGATATTCTCCCCCTAGAACGCACAAAGAAATATAAAGGACTTTATCACGTGCTTCACGGCGTCATCGCACCAACCGACGGGATAGGGCCCGACGAGCTTAAAGTTAAAGAGTTGCTATCACGCCTCAATGACGGTCTGGTTACAGAGGTCATACTGGCAACCAATCCCAATCTGGAAGGGGAAGCCACCGCCATGTACATCCAGCGCCTGATTGCCCCGCTTGGTATTCGAGTCACCCGCCTGGCTCGCGGTCTGCCCTACGGCGGTGACCTGGAATACGCTGACGATGTCACCCTCAGCCGTGCTTTAGAGGGAAGACAGGAAATGTAACCACGTAAATCATGACGGCACCTCGCGTTTACCAAACAGAAGCTATCATTATCAAGCGAATTAAGCTGGGCGAAGCTGATAGAATCCTAACCCTTTATACACCCGAGTTGGGCAAACTGAAAGCGGTAGCTAAAGGCACACGCCGTCCCCAGAGCAAGCTTGGCGGCCACGTAGAGCTTCTCACCCACAGCCGCCTGATGCTGGCTCGAGGCCGCAACCTAGACATCATCACTCAAGCCCAGACCATCAATAACTTTCTGCCTATAAAGGACGACCTGGAGCGTATTTCGCACGGTCTCTACATCGCCGAACTGGTTGACTCCTTCACCGGCGAGCACATCGAAGACCACCGCCTCTTTGACCTGGTGCTGGAAACCTTACAACAGTTGTCTCAGGCTGAGGATTGCGAGCCTATTCTGCGCTACTTCGAGCTTCATCTTCTCGACCATCTCGGCTATCGTCCCCAGCTACAGCAGTGCACGGAATGCAATTCGATTTTGAAGCCAGAGACAAATTTTTTCAGTCCCAACCACGGTGGCGTCCTGTGCCATAATTGCGGCTTTCACGAGCCAGCGGCACGCCCTCTTTCCTTAAACGCCTTAAAGGTGCTGCGTTTGTGGCAAAACTGTGACTATGCCACCTCCAGGCGAGTAAAAATAACTCCGGAGCTAGGCACAGAGCTGGAACAGGTTATGCGGGAGCACATCAAGTATCTACTTGAGAAGCAACTCAAATCAACAGCCTGGCTGGACAAACTGAAGCGGGAAACTCAGCAAACTTAGAGCCAAACGCTACCCACCTTTCATATGATAGGTCGTTGGTAGTGAGATTTCGGCAAATCACCCCCTGGCTAATACGCGGTTTATCTCTGCCCTCAGCTGCTTGGCATCGAATGGCTTGATAATATAAGGCACTTTAGTCCTGGAAAGAAAAGCCATAGTGCTTGGTCCCATAACATCGCCGGTGATGAAAACCACCCTATCAGCCAGAGATGAGGATACCTTTTGAAAATGCCTGTACAACTCAATGCCACTCATGCCCGGCATCTTGATATCCAGCATAATGATGTGGTAATCCTTGCTCTTAATCGTCTCTAAGGCGCTCTCGGCGCTATCCGCAACTTCCACCTCATGCCCTTCATCTTTCAGCATCTGGCTTACGAACTGCCTTACCACCGCCTCATCATCTACTACCAGTATCTTAGCCCGAGCCACCTTATCAGACTCTTGAACAACAGGTTCAGGCAGCTCTAACTGCTTGTCTTCGGTGGCTATGGGCAACTCCACAATAAAGGTAGCTCCTTTGCCTAACTGGCTTTCAGCCCATATCCTGCCTTTATGCTCGGTTACTATACCGTGGCACACGCTCAAGCCAAGCCCCGTCCCCTGACCTACCCTTCTAGTAGTAAAGAAGGGATTAAATATCCTCTCAAGATTTTCTCTGGCTATCCCCAGTCCATTATCTTTAAATGATATTCTGATGGTGCTATTTATCTGCTCTGTCTTAATTGCCATCCTGCCTCCGCCATGAGCCAATTTAACCTCCGTTTCGGCATTCATAATTAAATTAAGAAACACCTGCTGGAGTTGACCCGGGTCGGCGACAGTCAAGGGCAAATCGGGGTCAAGCTGGAGGACTACTTTTACATTATTGCTCTGCAAAGAATAAGCCCTCAGTTCAAGCGTGGTGCTTATGATTTCGTTAATGTCAACATATGTCCGTTCCGGCTTGGTCTGGCGGGCGAAGACAAGCAATTTTTTGATAATGCCAGCTACGCGCTGAGCGCCTTCATTGATAACTTCCACATCGCGCCTGATATCCTCGGGGACATCTTTTCGCTCTAATAGCAAGTGTGCATAACCTATAACCGCGGTAAGAGGGTTATTTATCTCGTGGGCGACACCCGATGCCAGCTCACCAACAGAAGCCAGTCGACTGGCAAACTGAGCCTTCTGCTCCAGTTGCCTCCTTTCTTCCTCAGCTCGCTTGCGCTCGGTGACATCACGGCTAATACCACGAAATCCTATGACTTCGCCGTTCTCATTTCTCAGAGGGAAAATCGAGTCCTCGGTAAACACCAGCGTTCCGTCCTTCCTCATCTGTGATGAAGCAAATGACTTAAGCGGCTCACCTGTGCGATATACCCGATTATATGCCTCAAACACTTTCTTGGCGTTCTCCCGAGGTATGTAAGCCTTGTAGCTCATACCCATAATCTCTTCCCTGGTATAGTCCAACTGGCGACACAGCGCATCGCTGAAGAAAGTGAAATTCCCGGCAAGGTCCACCTCATAGTAAGCTTCTTCCATCTCGTCAAGCATAGTACGGTATCTTTCTTCAGATTGCCTCAAAGCTTCCATCATCTGCAGGCGCTCGGTGACATCGTGGCTAACACCACGGAATCCGATAATATCGCCAGCCTTGTTTCTCAAGGGTAAAACCGTGTCCTCGCTGAATATCGATGTCCCATCCTCTCTGACAACCTGCAGCGGGATGCCTTTGAGTGGCTTTCCCGTCTTATAGATTTGATTGAATGCCTTATACACACGCTGCACATCCTTTGCAGGTATGTAATCCTTATATGCTATTCCCATCAACTCCTCTCTGGAACGACCAACCTTACGGATTAGAGCGTCATTGAAAAAGGTTAATCTCCCAGAAAGGTCAAGCTCATAATAGGTGTCTCCCATTTCATCCAGGACAGTTCGATATCTCTCTTCCGACCGTCTTAAATCTTCAATCATCTGCAGGCGTCCGGCGATATCACGTCCAATTCCCCGGAAGCCGATTATCTCACCTTTCTCGTCTCGCAAGGGGAAAATTGCGAGTTCACCCTGCCCGATACTGCCATCTTTTCTAACAGTCTTAAAAGTAAAAGCTCTGATTGGCTGACCTTCCCGGTAGACCTGGTTGAAGGCTTTATAAACACGTTCCACATCGTCACTCTCGGTGATAGTCTGGTTATTCATGCCTACCAGCTCTTCCCTGGAATATCTCAATTGGTGGCAGACGGCATCATTCACGAAGGTGAAATTGCCAGCAAGGTCAACCTCAAAGTAACC
>CAZUEB010000101.1:0-5658 GCA_964619115.1 uncultured Dehalococcoidales bacterium | reverse complement strand
ATAAGCGGTGTGGCCACACCACCCAGCGTTTCAATACTCAAAGTAAGCGGTGTGACATCAAGCAGGAGTACATCTCTGACGTCTCCCTTAAGCACACCTGCCTGTATAGCAGCCCCCAATGCCACCACCTCATCAGGGTTGACGCCTTTAACCGGCTCCTTGCCAAAAAACTGACGAACCATGTCCTGGACCTTTGGCATTCTTGTTTGACCACCAACCAGAATCACATCGGTTATCTGAGCTGCAGTAAGTTTGGCATCGGCCAGCGCTTTGCGGCAGGGTTCTATGCTCTTCTCCAGCAAGTCCATGGATAACTGCTCCAGCTTGGCTCGGGTCAGATTTATGTTCAAATGCTTGGGGCCGGAAGCGTCCGCCGTGATGAAGGGCAAGTTTATATCCGTCTGCCCCACTGTGGATAACTCACGCTTGGCTTTCTCGCCAGCATCTTTTAGCCGCTGCAGCGCCATCCTGTCCTGTCTCAAGTCCACACCCGCTTCCTTCTTAAACTCATCACATAGCCAGTCCATAATTCTCTGGTCAATATCGTCGCCGCCTAGATGAGTGTCCCCATTGGTTGACTTGACCTGGAATTGACCTTCACCAAGCTCGAGTATGGAAATATCAAACGTGCCGCCGCCGAGGTCATAGACAGCGATAGTCTCCTCTCCCTTTTTATCAAGTCCATAAGCCAAAGCCGAAGCGGTTGGCTCATTTACTATACGTATAACATTTAGTCCCGCAATGGTGCCAGCATCTTTAGTCGCCTGGCGCTGACTATCATTAAAGTAGGCCGGCACTGTAATAACTGCATCGGTAACCTTATCGCCGAGATAAGCTTCAGCATCGATCTTCAACTTCTGCAGAATCATAGCCGAAACTTCCGGTGGACTGTACTGCTTGCCCCCCATCACCACCCAGGCATCGCCATTGCTAGCCTCGACTATTTTGTAAGGCAGCCGCTTTATATCATTCTGGACTTCAGCGTCTTTGAATTTGCGCCCCATGAGCCTTTTTACACTGAAAATAGTGTTCTCGGGATTGGTAATCGCCTGCCTTTTTGCCAATAAGCCTACCAGCCGTTCACCCTTCTTATCAATAGCAACTACTGAAGGCGTAAGCCTTTCCCCCTCAGTATTGGGGATTACCTTCGGCTCACCGCCCTCGATAACAGCTACCAGACTGAATGTGGTGCCTAAATCAATACCAACTGTTTTGCCCATCTTTTCCTCCTTCTGACACTAGTTTTTATGGCTATTTTCGTCTTTCTACCCTGTTCCCCCTGTTAAATCTTCCTCAACTTGTTCAGCCGCTTCCGCGGTCGACGATTCATCACCACCACCCACCACCACCTGTGAAGCCCGAAGTAACTTGTCCTTAAGTTTGTATCCCTTCCGAAACTCATCAAGTACTACACCTTCCGCACCTTTTTGCTGGGCTACTGCTTCATGAAAGCTCGGGTCGAATGCCTCACCTACGCAATTCATTTCTGCCAGCCCATGTTTACTCAATACATCAAATAACATCTTCTGAATTTGTTTGAAGCCGGTAATCCAGCTGAGTTCCTTATCCTCAGGACTAACCCCTTCAAAAGCACGGTCAAAAGCATCCAGCACCGGCAATATGTCGCAAATCAGTGTGGAGTTTGCCCAGTCAATCAAATCTTTTTTCCCCTGCTCCTCACGCGCTTTATAATTTCTAAAATCAGCCTCAGTCCTCTGCCAGTTGGTTAAATATCGCTCAGCTTTCTCCTTCTCCTGTGCAAGTGCTTCTTTTAGAGACTCAATATCCTCTTCGGCCAGTTCATTCAATTCACCATCAGGCACTACTCTATCTCCTTCAACCAATATAAAAACCTCCTTACGGCACCACTAATCGTCACGGTAAACTCCAGCTACCAGATCGCTTAATATCGCGGACATATAGTCAACTGTAGAAATAGCCCTGTTGTAATCCATCCGTGTTGGACCAATGACTCCGATGGTACCACCTACCCGACCAGGAATACCATAGCGACTGAAAACTAAGCTCAAATCACGCAGTGTCTCGTCTCGGTTCTCCCCGCCAATCACAACTTTCACTCCAATATCGCTCGACTGGTGGGCAAAAGCAGATGCGAGCCATTCGTTAGTCTCCATTAACTCCATAATGCTCAACATCCTGTCCTTGTGAGCGAACTCAGGTTGCCCTAACATCAAGCGCAATCCATCAAGGTAAGGTTCCTCGTATTCCAAATCATCCTCAGCAGTCATTATATCAATCACAGCCTTAGACACTTGTTCCTCTTCCGAGGTAAGTTCTGGTTTCTTAGCCAAAATCTCTGAGCTTGTTAATCCCAGATAAGTAGCATTCAATTTGTTGGTCATACTTGTTAGCCGCTCCTGGGTGACTGATTCTTCGAAAGACAAAAGCTGCCGCTTTATTATTGCCTCGCTGAGCACCAAAACCATGAGAATTGCAAACTCTTGCAAGGCTACCAACTCCAAGTGCCTGAACCGACATTGCGTTGATTTAGGAAAAGTGACCAGAGCCGCATTTCTCACCAGGCGCGCCGCAATAGTTGCTGCCAGCTTAAGCCGTCTCTCAAATTCCTCTTCCATTTCACGGAAAAGTTTCCGAATTCGATATTGCTCCTCTAAGGGAAGCTCGGCTTCTTTAGCCAAAGACTCCACATAATGTCGATAGCCTTTGTCTAAGGGCACACTGCCGGACGATGTATGCGGTCTAGCAATATAACCCTCCTTCTCAAGATATGCCATGTCATTGCGAATAGTCGCCGGACTTACCCCTAGCTTATAATTACGGAAAATAGTCTCCGAAGATACAGGCACCGCCGTATCAATATATTCGCTGACTATTATCTTCAGAACAGTTTCTCTTCTCGGAGTCAGACCTTTAAGCATTTTTAGCACTCTCCCACTAAGACTGCTAACTACTATAATTTACCACTATATCACCAATATGTCAAAATCGATATGCACAAATAAGGCGGCCTCACGGCCGCCTTATTTTGAATTATCTCTAAAAGGCTAGCGCTACTTATCTGAATAGTTAACCTCAAGAACGACATCTGACCATTCAATAAACTGGGCGACACGGTCGCCATTAGTCCCCTTCGTGAACAGAGCTTCCACCTGGAAGCGGGTAACAGACGCCGCGGTAACATTTTTTATTTCTTGAGTTACGTCTATTACGTTCGGTGGACTCATCAGAAGTGGTACATCTCTCAGATTACTGCCGGTATATTGGAATTTCGGCAGTTCATCAGCGTACGTAACCTTCCACAGCCGCAGCCCGGCAAGTCCCGTAGTGCTGGGGAATGGTTTTCCAGCTTCAGACTTAGTAGTGAATTTCAAGCTGGCGCTCTCTATATTTTTCCCCGCCAGGCTCCAAACATCATAGCTCCAGAAGGCGCAATAACCTCTATCCTGCTCGTCATCTCCAGCTAATGTCCTGGAATAGTCTGTAGCCCCATCTGAACGCACCGTTCCAGTCTCCTCGGCAACCGGCGTGATAATTACTGTGCCCACGGCTGCCGAGACTGAAACCATTACGATACCTTCGGTTTCGCCGCCTTTGCCATCGCTGACAATAACAGTAATCTTAAAATTCCCTGCCTTTTTCGGTGCTACCCAGGTGACCGTATCGCCAACTCCTGAGATATCGCCCCCGCTAGCCGACCAGCTATAGTCTACCGCGTCGCCATCAAGGTCAGCAGCAATACACTTGATCGTCGTGCTGCCTCCATATGAAAGTCCAGGCGGGTTGGCAATCACACTGGAAATCTGTGGCGACTGATTAGCACCAACTGTTATATCCAGGCTCTTCTGCTCCGAACCGCCTTTGCCATCCTCCACGATAACCATTATGGTATAAGTCCCATAATTCGACGGAGCGTTCCAGGCAACGGAAGGGCCACCACCGCTAAAACTGCCGCCAGTACACGTCCACTTAAAGTCCACATGGTCACCATCTGCATCTGAGGCAGCACACCGGACCTCAACGCTTCCCGAAGGATGAATCGTCATCTGGGACGCAGTTAAGCTCGAAATCACCGGTGGCTGATTACCGGTCTGCGTTGGTGTTGGCGATGCTTCACGTGGACCACAGCCACCAGCCAGCATAGCCAAAACAGTCAGCACAACCAGAACTATACCGAAGCCGCTTTTGAAAATGTTCATATTCATTTACCTCCTTACATAAAAGCATATTTCAACTAAATACTGTAAAGGTATTACATCTATCTCTGCAACCACAAAGCATCTTGTTTCTTATTTCCTACCACAACAACCCCGATATGGCCTGGGCACCACACTGATGGTTAAGGTTGCTTCAGCACTCTCTCCATTACTATCCCTGGCTACCACCATAACGTGATAATCACCATAATCACTCGGCGCCTCCCACGTTACGGTAGCCCCATCGCCCGTTAAGGTGCCATCGGTGGACGACCACTTGAACTGCACCGCATCGCTTTCAGGGGCGGAAATAACGCATTTGATTTCCGTAGCACCTCTGGGATAAACACTTGTATATTGTGCCTCCAGGCTTGAGATTAGCGATGATTTGTCTCCCTTCGACTCTGCCGTCACCAAACAAGCGCTACACAGCATCGCCAACACCAGAGCTATCAAACCCGCTTTACCAATGTTCGAACTCACTAAAATGTACCCTCCATCAAACAAACTAGCCAAAGTATATACAGGCATTGCAATTTTAGCAAGCAATCGCGCTGTTGACCTCGCTTCGGCAGGGTGGTATCATTCTACAAATATTTCGGAGATATACAATTGGCCCAAAACGCCAGACAAGATACTGAAGTTTCCAGGTTCTTAAAACTCGAAACCAGCCGGCAGAAAGAAACTGTAAACCTTATTGCCGCCGAAAATTATGCCAGCCGGGCGGTGCTCGAAGCTCAAGGTTCCATTCTAACCAATAAGTATGCCGAGGGCTACCCACAACACCGCTATTACGCCGGCTGCCCCAACATAGACGCCATCGAAAGCCTGGCAATCGAACGAGCCAATAAGCTGTTCCACTCCGAGCACGCCAACGTCCAGCCCCATAGCGGTAGCCAGGCGAATATGGCAGTATACTTCGCCCTTCTCCAGCCCGGCGATACCGTTATGGGAATGAGCTTAAGCCACGGCGGGCACCTAACTCACGGCGCTCCGGCCAATTTCTCCGGGAAATGGTATAACTTCGTCACCTATGGGCTCGACCCCGAAACTGAAAGGCTCGACTACGATAACATAGAAAAACTGGCACTTAAACACAAACCCAAACTGATTATAGCCGGAGCCAGCGCCTACCCACGAATTATCGACTTCAGCCGCTTCCGCAGCATAGCAGACGCCGCTGGCGCGCTGCTTATAGCAGATATGGCTCACATTGCCGGACTGGTAGCTACAGATTTACATCCTTCACCAGTACCTCATTCCCAAATAATCACCTCATCTACCCATAAGACCCTGCGCGGTCCCCGGAGCGGTTTCATTTTATGTAAAGATGATTTGGCTTCGAAAATAGACGCCGCTGTTTTCCCTACCATGCAGGGAGGACCTCTGATGCACGCCATCGCTGCCAAAGCCATAGCTTTCTTCGAAGCCATGCAGCCTGAGTTCGTCACCTACCAGAAGGCAGTACTGGAAAATGCTCAAG
>CAZUEB010000100.1:3040-5666 GCA_964619115.1 uncultured Dehalococcoidales bacterium | reverse complement strand
ATGAAGGCGACAATTATCATGATTATCTTGATGATTAGTGCATTCATGCCACGCGCCTTATTCATATCGCCTTATCCGGATCCCCTACTCCGCGCAGCTCTGTTCACTGTAATTGCGGCTTTGGTAGGTCTGTTCATAGCAAGAGAGTCAGAGTCTCGTATTAAAATGGGAAGGTACATAGAAAAGGCAAAAGAACAATATTTGAGAGCTTTGGACGAGGTAAGAGATGGTGTTTTACTCATCGGTCCAGATTATAGAATTAGGTTCTTGAACAGCAGGATGAAGCAGAAATTCGGAGACGGGATAGGTTTATGCTGCTACAACTATTTGCATAAGGAAAATACTCCTTGCCAGCAAATATGCAGACTAAGCGATATGCGGGATGGCGCCGCTATCGAAATGGAGTATGAGCTCACCGATGGCAGGAGATATGAGGCGATTGCTTTGCCTTATGTCGACACGGATGGTGTCGTCTGTCAGTTATCTGTAATCAAAAATATTGAGGATAAGTGAATTTAGAAACGGTCGAACAGGGTTATCTATGTTAATCAGCGTATTTAATTTGATTGTTTAGCAACTTTAGATATTTTAATGGATTGCACTAAATATTGTCGTTTTGCCGATTTCAGCAGCCTTGCGGGAATGATGTGAATGGAATGGCAATTCCTGCTCAAAATCTCCATCCTTGGCATAATGCACTGGGTACTGGCATTAATGATGTTGCAAGACCTAGTATACAGAAAGCGTGTGCTCGGTGGTAAAAAGGCCGTATGGGCCGTTATGATTATATTTTTTTTGATAATTGGGTCATTTCTGTACCTGCTGTGTCATCCTCAGATTTTCTTCGGTGAAGATAGATAGGACTGATTGAGGTGATGGAAGCCCTTAAATGCCTTGCAAAAGAATGTGTGTGTGAAGCCATACGGATTCGCTGTTTTTCGGTGAAAGGCTGTCTCTTTTTGGCTTGATTGTTCCCGGCGTGTTATCGGTCTTCAATAATTTTCAGAATAGAGCCCAGAGGCGATTGACTTGGACCACCCTATCGGGTAAAATTGCCTAGTTTATTTAGGTAAAACTACCTAGTACTCTGGGCTATTTCATAAAATAAGCAAGGAGGCTTTGCATGGAGCTAAGTCGGCGAGAATTTCTGAAGCTATCGGGAGCTGGTGCCGGTGGGCTGGCAGTTTTTGGATTGATAAAGCCAGAGCTTGCCGGGGCTGGGGAACTACCACAAGAAATCCCACTGCACAAAAGAATCGGGGAGACAACCACTATTTGCCCTTATTGCGGAGTTGGTTGTGGCTTTCTGATTGCCTCGGAGGATGGTGTACTGGTCAATCTCGAGGGGGACCCGGAGCATCCTATTAATAAGGGAGGTGCCTGCGCTAAGGGAGGAGCTCAGTTCCAATTAGGTGCCCAGAACCCGCTACGTTTAAGCAAGGTGCTTTACCGTGCTCCCGGCGCAGTTGATTGGGAAGAGAAATCCTGGGAATGGGCGCTGGAAGAGATTGCCAACAGGATAAAAAATACCAGGGACAGCAACTGGTCAGAGAAAGACAAAGATGGTAACCTGGTCAATCGAACTGAAGCTATTGCCAGTTTGGGCTCAGCGTCACTTGACAACGAGGAATGCTATCTTATCTCCAAGTTAATGCGTTCGCTCGGGCTGGTGTATCTCGAACACCACGCGCGTATATGACACTCTCCCACTGTAGCGGCTCTGGCAGAGTCGTTCGGACGCGGAGTAATGACCAGCCACTTCAACGATGTGGCTAATAGCGATTGCATCATGGCTATCGGCACCAACTGTGCTGAGAACCATCCCGCAGCTTTTCACCACATTATGAAGGCTAAGGCAAGAGGAGCTAAACTTATTAATGTAGACCCCAGATACACGCGCACTACGGCAGTGGCTGACCTATATGTCCCCCTGCGCTCTGGAACTGATATCACCTTCATCGGTGGAATGATTAAATATGTTATCGACGACATTGAAAAGAACCCGGATAATTACAACCTAACCTATGTCACTGAATATACTAATGCCGCCTTCTTAGTTAACCCGGACTACAAGGGTCCCGCAGAATTGGACGGCATGTTCTCAGGCTGGGATGCCACCAAGAAGTCTTACAACAAAGCGACATGGACATATCAGCTAGATGAGAATGGTATACCCAGGAGAGACAAGACGCTTAAAGACCCCAACTGCGTCTTCCAATTACTTAAGAAACAATTCGCCCGCTATGACGTGGACAGAGTGAACAAGATAACGGGCACACCAAAAGACCTGTTCCTAGAGGTATGTAAATTATTTTCCGCTACGGGCAAGCCGGGCAAGGCTGGTAACCTGTTATATGCCATGGGTGCTACGCAGCATACCTATGGTGCACAGAATATCCGCGCCTATGCCGTTTTGCAACTTCTGCTCGGGAACATGGGAATTGCCGGCGGAGGCATCCAGGCACTGCGTGGCGAGCACAATGTCCAGGGGTCTACAGATATGGCGCTGCTGGCACATATACTGCCAGGATATTTGCCTGTGTTTAGCAATACAGACAAGATGCTACAGGGCTACTTAAACCGTGTCACTCCTAAATGGGCTGACACCAGAAGTCTCAACTGGTGG
>CAZUEB010000100.1:0-2940 GCA_964619115.1 uncultured Dehalococcoidales bacterium | reverse complement strand
GTCTTTGTTTTGCCTGCCGCCTGTCATTATGAGAAGGAAGGCACGGTGACCAACAGTGGGCGCTGGGTGCAGTGGCGCTACAAAGGCGCCAATTCACCGGGCGATGCTAAGCCAGACTTGGATATAATTTATGAGCTAGGTCTGAAAGTGAAAGAACTCTATCAGGCTGGTGGACCTAATGCGGATGCCATTACCAATCTCACCTGGGACTATGGACATCCCCCGACTGCAGACGCTGTGCTCAGGGAGATAAATGGCTATGACCTGACAACGGGCAAGCTGGTGAATAATTTCACCGCCCTTAAGGATGACGGCACCACATCATGCGGCGAGTGGGTGTATTCTGGCTGTTACAACGAGACCGGCAACTTTACCCAGCGCCGCGAACTTGACGACGCTCCGTATAATATTGGGCTCTTTTCCAAGTGGGCCTGGTGCTGGCCTCTGAACCGCCGCATTGTCTACAACAGGGCTTCGGTTGACCTTAACGGTGAGCCCTGGGACAAAGAGCATCCGGTTATCTGGTGGAAGGAGGGCAAGTGGACCGGTGATGTGCCTGATGGTGGCGCCAAGCCAATGGCAGAGGGCGGCTCGTACGCCTTCATTATGTGTCCCGATGGGCACGCCCATATTTTTGGTGGTAATGTGGCACCACGCACCGCCGGTTTAGCCGACGGTCCATTCCCAGAGCACTACGAGCCATGGGAAAGCCCGGTACAGAATATGATGTCAGGCACGCAGACTAACCCGGCATTACTTGCGGGCGCGTCAGCAGCCGAGCAAAAGGGCACAGCGGATAAGTACCCCTACGTGGCTACGACCTATCGCGTGGTGGAGCACTGGCAGTCAGGTGCCATGACCAGGCACCTTCCGTGGCTGTGCGAGTTGATGCCCGAGATGTTCATAGAAATAAGCGAAGAATTGGCGAATGAATTGGGTATTAAGAACGTCGATAAAGTTATAGTGGAATCGGCCAGAGGCAATATCGAAGCCAAAGCTCTGGTCACCAAGCGTTTCAAGCCTTTCCAGATTAATGACAAGGTCGTCCATGAAATCGGCATGCCCTGGCACTGGGGCTACGCAGGTATTGCCAAGGGCGACAGCGCTAATGTGCTGACGCCGCACGTGGGCGACGCCAATACAATGATTCCGGAATATAAAGCCTTCCTGGTCAATTTGAGGAAAGCATAAAGGAGGTAAACGATGGTTGATAAAGCGATACTATACGACTCTAGCAAATGCACCGCCTGTCGCGGCTGTCAGGTAGCCTGCAAACAGTGGTGGGGGCTTGAAGCCGACAAGACTGAGTTCTGGGGTACCTATGAGAATCCGCGTGACCTATCTGCTGATACCTGGGTTAAAATCAGGTTCAACGAGATAAGCAATGGCAACGGAGGGGTCGACTGGATTTTTACTCGCCAGAGCTGCATGCACTGCACGGATGCTGCATGTGTTAAGGTGTGCCCTACTAAAGCGCTTTACTATCATCCGCTGGGCTTTGTGGCTTATGATAAGGACCTGTGCAGCGGCTGCGGCTATTGTGTGGAATTTTGTCCCTTTGATGTGCCTCGTGCTAAAGGCAATGATATTACAGGCATACGTAAAATTGATAAGTGCCGTTTTTGTATTGACAGAATAACCAATGACCTGGAGCCATCCTGTGTAAAGACCTGTCCCACCGATGCGCTAATTTTTGGTGACCGGGATGAATTAGTAGCTATCGGTAAGCAACGAGTACAGGAATTGAAGGCAACCTACCCCGATGCCTATCTTTATGGTGAGAAGGAACTGGGCGGATTGCATGTAATGTATGTACTGACTCAGTCTCCAGAGGTGCATGGTCTTCCTGTTGACCCGCAGGTCCCGGCAACTGCGATAGCATGGCAAGATGTTATCCAACCTCTGGGATACGCTGCTATTGGGCTGGTTGTTGCCGGGTTGGGGCTTAACTATCTGGTGGCCAGAGCAAATGCTAACAAAGAGGCTGAAGCCAAGGCCAAGGCCAAGGTAAAAGCTAAGAAATAAGGATTAAAGAGAACGGAGGACTAGCTATGGAACGGGTTCAGAAATATACAAAGCCGGCTCGAGTATTTCACTGGATACACAGCGGCGCTTTTTTACTTCTGGTCATCACTGGCCTTTTCCTGTTTATTCCGGCGCTCGGCTTTCTTGCAGTGGACTCATGGAGCCGGGTCATACACCGTGTGGCAGCAGTGATTTTTGTGTTGGCACCGTTGATTGAAATCCTGGCTAACAGAAAGACATCCTGGGAAACGATAAAAAGCGTTTTCAAGTGGGGTGCGGATGATTTGGAGTGGGCAAAGGCAATGCCCCGGTATTACTTTTTCTGTGATGAGTCCAGTATGCCACCGCAGGAAGAAATGAATACCGGCCAGAAATTATGGTTCTTCCTCTTGCTTATATTCAGCCCCATCTTTGTTATTACCGGTATACTGATGTGGTTCTTTAAGTATAGCCTGCCTTCGGCTGTGTTCCAGTGGAGCGTATTTGTCCATGACGTAGCATTCATCGTGATTTTCGCCATGTTCCTGGTGCATATTTACCTGGGCGTAATTCATCCTCTTATGCGCAAACATGGTGGCTCTTTCAGTTCCATGGTTGATGGCACAGTGACGGCAGATTATGCCAAGTCTCATCATGGCAAATGGTACCAGAAGGTCACCAAGTCGTGACCAGTAGTTCACCGCAGTCTATTGCGGACGCACAGATTATAGATAAGATTCTTAGCAGGCTGGCAGAGGCTGAAAAGCCTCTGCCGCGTTCTTTGGAGTTCTACCGCCAGATTCTGAACGCACAAAAAAAGGTTAAAAAACCTGATTTATCTCCAAATTTAGCAGCGCTAAAAGAGAAGGCTACTCAACGACTGGCTCAGGGCAAGCCGGTGCTCACCTTTCGGGAGATTTCGGTAAATTGGGCTGG
>CAZUEB010000099.1:0-5719 GCA_964619115.1 uncultured Dehalococcoidales bacterium | reverse complement strand
GCACAAGTTCAATGTTGTTTCTGCTGTAGAAATCGGCAGGTCGGAACAGTATTTCGTCTATACTGCGTTCGCCAGCCAGATATTTTGATATCAGGGGACGCGAGTAGACATGGTAGGGCTCGTCCGAAACTATGGTTATTGAATTTGTCTTGTCGACCTCACGAATAGCTTCAACAGCCCCTATACCACCGGCTGAGTTGCCGATGATTAAGTATTCGGTTTTAGCTGTTTTCCTATTTGCCATGTTGTCCTTCCTTGCCAAGTGTTAGTTCTAGAAAATTAGAATACATACTTAAACCCCACTTGCCGCTTTTCTCAGGATGGAATTGGGTTGCTATCAGATTGTTTCTGATAACCATGCAGCACATGGTTGTTCCATAATCTGTGGTGCCAGCTACAACTGACATATCCTCAGGCTCAACATAGTAGCTGTGAACGAAATAAAAATTGGCTTCATCCGGTATACCGTTAAAGATTGGATGTTTCACCTGTTGCTTGACCTGGTTCCAGCCCATGTGAGGAACTTTAAGACCCTGAGATAGTCTCTTTACGGTGCCGGGGACTATATCCAGACATTTATGAAAACCACCTTCTTCGGTGCTGGAAAACAGGAGCTGGAGTCCGACGCAAACGGCGAATAATGGTCGATTCTCATGTATTACCTGTCGAATCGCATCTGCCATACCTATAGCCTCCAGCTTTTCCATGGCGTCACCGGCGGCACCGACTCCCGGCAGAATAACTGCTTCGGAACCTAGCACGTCGTCTGGTCTATCAGTTATATCCGGTTTGTAGCCAAGCTTTGTAATTGCATTGGCGACGCTACCCAGATTTCCTGCACCGTAATCAATTATGGTAATCATTTCGACTCTTTACTCCTGCAGTATCGACCACTAATTTCGGACAAGTTGCTCAACTTTGCTATCCTCAGCAAATACCAGAGCCTCATTGGGGCAGTTAGCCACACATGCTGGCACATCGCTTCCCGGGCACAGGTCACACTTCGCCACAATCTTTCTACTTCCGTCCCGGACAAGCGCTCCGTTGGGGCAGGCTACTATACATGTCCAGCAGCCTATGCACTTCTCAGCATCAACAACTATAGCTCCAGTAGTCTCATCTCTGTGCATAGCCCCGGTGAGGCACGAGTAAACGCACCAGGGCTCATCACAATGCCGGCACTGAAGCGAAAATGACACCTCTCCGTTTCTCTCTACGCGAATACGGGGCACAGGTCGGGGAGACTCTCTCTTAAATGCTTTGATGATATCTTGTGTCTTGGAATGTTCGGCCAGACAGTAGACCCGGCAAAGCCCGCAGCCCATGCAAGCCTCTTCTTTTACGTAAATCTTTTTCATTTCTATCCTCTTGGCATATGGTATACGGCAACCGCTTGCCGTATACCATATTAACATAGTATCATTTGACCTGTCAAGAGGCTACGCGCGTTTTTGTGGGAAAATTTGAATTCCTCGTAGAAGTATCGTGTTTTGGACGTGGAAAGGCTGATGCGTTTCTGAGTATTTAAAATATGAGAGTGGATATCGAGGTTCAGGTTAGCGCCGACCTTGTCGGTACTATTACAACGTGGCTATCCTGTATTTTTTGCTCCAGGTCAATTTTGATAGAGTCAATGATTTGCTGGACTTCTGACATCTTACGCTCGTCTTCGAATTCAAGGAATATCTCGATATAGGTGTTGCCGCCTGTTCTCCTGGAGCGAATGCCATGCAAAGCCTCATATTCATCGAAATGCGAAGCTAATTCGCGCAGTATAATCAGTTGCAATGATTCTTCCAGGGCGCGGTCCAGTAAGTCATACATCGACTGTGAGCTAACGCTGTATATCGAATAAGCTAAGAACAGGGATACTATGATTGAGCCAATCGGGTCGATGTATAAGGACCAGGCGTGTTTGCTAAAGGCGACGCTGAGTAATAGCGTTAGAATGACTACTCCGGTGGATACTGTTTTTGACCTGTATAAACGCCATAGAGATTCCATAACGGGAGAATGTTCCTTCTTTGCCAGGTGATAGTCATGATTCCACAGGGCTATGCTGCAAATGAGAGCGATGACAGAAAAGACAATGCCTATATCTACCCCTGCGGGATGCATCTCAACACGCGCCTGAAAACGTTCCACGGTGTGATATAGTATTAAGAAAAATGAGACTATCATGACTGCGGCGACTATCAATCCTGAAAAATTCTCCAGCTTGCCGTAGCCGTAGTTATAACCCTCCGTCTTGCCCAAGCGGACTTTCCTCAAGCTCAACCACGAGAGGAAAACGGCTATGGTAAGGCCGGTGTTTTTCAATACCTCGGAAAGCAGAGCTGTGGAATTTGCAGAAAGGGCAGCAAAAAATCCGGTTGCTAAGCCGAATAAGCCTAGAATGACCCCGAGCAGGATAGACCGTTCCTTTTGCTGTGAAAGGCTGGGTTTAATCGACTTCCCCTTTTTCATGGTTCCAATGATGCGGCGGTAAAGATTAAGGTTACAGCCGCTTTTAATAATACCAGATTTTTCTGTGAGGAGTCTCATGATTGTCAATTGTGCTATACTTTACGGCAGCAGATGACCAAACCTTAAAATAATATTACAAAAATGTTGCTAAGGATTAGGAGGCAATAGAATGGATATTGTAGAGAACAAGCTGGGTAACGTGAATGTGCTATCGTTGTCGGGCAGGCTAGATGCCTACTGTGCAACCGAGGTAGAGAAAAAGATGGACTCATTGATTGAGGCTGGTCAACCTTGCCTGGTAATCGACCTTGAAAAGTTGGAGTATATCAGCAGTTCAGGGCTTAGAGTCTTTTTAGCAGCGCTCAAGAAAACAAGAAAACAGCAAGGGGATATCAAGCTAGCCTGCATGAAACCTTTTATAAAGGAAGTGTTTGACATCGCTGGATTTAGCCAGCTTTTCAACATATTTGATACTCAGGATGCCGCTGTTAATGATTTCAGCGAGGCTTAGGTGGATATTGTCACGGCCTGTATATTTCGAACCCTCCTGAAGGTTAGAAATTGGACTGCATCTTTTCCCCTTTCAAGTTGCTCCTGATATCTCCATTCGATATCGCGCAAATAACCAAGATTGCATTAAGAACACGTTAGCAAAGCATTAAGGAGTGCTGATTAACGGCGTAGGGAGCCTCATGGATAATGTGCAACAACAAGAACAACAGGTGGCTCGTATCACACTTGTGGCAAGGGTGGAGTTCCTCCCTGCTGTTGCCAGTTTCGTGCGTGAAATCTCCGTCAAACTGGGCTTATCTGGCGATGATATAGGGCGGCTTGAGCTCGTGGTGGAAGAAGCCTGCATGAATGTGATTGAACATGCTTTCGACCCCGGTGAGCAGGGTTCTTTCGATGTCGTTATCTTGCGGAAGCCGGGGCAGGTTGTGGTGGCAGTTGAAGACCAGGGATTGCCTTTTGATTTCAGAAAATTTGACGTCGAGAAAGAATCAGGTCTCGGCATCATATTGATGAAAGCTTTTGCTGACGAGATTCATTTTCTCAACTCAGGTCGTCGTGGCAAACGAGTCGAACTTGTTAAAAACCTTCCTTACAAAGATGTCGAAGCATATATTTCTGATGAAGAGAAGGAAAGAGTCTTGCCTCTTCCTTCAGTATCAAAGGATACTCCCATTGTAATACGCTTGATGGAACCGGATGACTCAGTCGATTTGGCCAGATGTGTGTATCGCTGCTACGGATACACTTATGCTAATGGGGATGTTTATTTCCCTGATAGGGTGCGGGAGCTTCTGGAAAGCGGCTTGCTGATACCGCATGTCGCCTTAAGTCCCGATAATGAGGTTATTGGCCATATAGCAATACGCAAGGAATATCCTGATGCTAGAATTGGAGAAAGGGGACAGGCGGTAGTTGACCCGCGATATAGAGGCTATGGCTTACTTAATAAGTTGATAAGCGCTTCGGTAGAAAATGCCAGGGCTATGGGAATGTACGGAACTTACGGCGAAGCGGTAACTGCTCACATCTACAGTCAGAAGGCGGCTTTTTCCATGGGAGCGTGCGAGACGGGCGTCCTCTTAGGCTTTACTCCCGCAACCATGTTTTTTAAGAAAATTCAGGACGGAAATCGGCAGCAGCGTCAAACTGCGGTTCTTTTATATACCAGGCTTAATGAGGAGCCATGCCGAGATGTGTATCCGCCATTTCACCACGAGGCGGTTATACGCCGCATATATGAGAGAAACAATTTCCGACGGAACATTATGAAGGCACTCGATGTTAGAAAACTGACCGATGTTCCTCCATCTTCTCAGGTAGATGTGAGGGTTCAGACTGATGCCAGCCGGGCTTTTATGCTCGTCAAACAATATGGAGCCGACCTGGGAGAACTGGTTAAATTCCGTTTACGTGAGCTTTGCCTGCGCAGAATCGACTGTATCTACATTGATTTATCATTGTCCCATCCGGCTACACAGAAGTTTTGTGCCTCGCTGGAGATGCTTGGTTTCTTCTTTGCCGGAGTTATCCCGGAAATGTCTGATGGCGATGTGCTTCGTTTACAATATCTTAATAACGTGGATGTTGACCTTGAAAATACTCAGATTGCCTCTGATTTTGGTAAAGAGATGCTTGATTATGTTATTAAAGCAAGGGGATGAAAAACCACCACGTATTAGATTGAAATGGACGTATCAGTAGCCAGCATATTGATAGACCTGATTAAGACTGCCTGTGTAGTCGTTGCCTTTGCCTACGTTGTCACCCGGACCGGATTCTTCGCCGAGATATTAGACAAAAAGCTCAATTTCAAGAACCAGGCTATCCTGATTTTGCTTTTTGGTGCACTGTCCATATTCGGGACCTATGGTGGATTAAAACTGCCATCCGGTGCCATAGCCAATATTCGAGACCTGGGCCCGATGGTTGCAGGGCTTGTCGGTGGCCCTCTGGTAGGACTCGGCGCAGGCTTAATAGGTGGCGTACATCGCTATTTCCTTGGCGGATTTGTGTGCATCCCTTGCGCTTTGAGCACGGTTCTGGCTGGTCTACTGGGTGGTGCCATTTATCGGCTTAAAAGAGGGGAGTTCGTCGCGGTCTGGCAGGCGATACTTTTTGCTATCTTTATGGAGTCATTGCATATGGGGTTGACTCTATTGATAGCCAAACCGTATGAACAGGCGCTGGGAGTAGTTAAAGAGGTTATTTTGCCTATGATTGCTGCCAATGCACTGGGTATTGCTATTTTTGCTTTTGTAGTGCGTAATCTGATAACTGAGAGAAGGACGGCGGCAGAAAGGGAAAGTTTTAGACGTGAAATAGAACGAACCGAATACGAGATGGAGACTGCCAGGGGAATTCAGCAGAGCTTTCTGCCCGAATCGCCACCTCGAATAGAAGGATTCGAACTGGCTGCTTTGAACCTGCCGGCGAGACAGGTTGGGGGAGATTTCTATGATTTCATACCCGTCTCCGAAAATGAATGGGGAATAATAATAGCTGATGTATCTGGCAAAGGCGTGCCGGCAGCTTTATTCATGGCATTATCCCGGACGCTGGTCCGAGCCAATGTCGCTGACAATATCACAGCTTCTCAAGCTATACAGAAGGCAAACCATCTGATTTCGCAGGAAGCCAAGATGGGCATGTTCGTAACCCTATTTTATGCTGTGCTTACCCCTGAGAAAAGACGGCTGCAATACGTCAACGCCGGTCACAATCCGCCCTTTGTGGTTAAAAA
>CAZUEB010000098.1:0-5909 GCA_964619115.1 uncultured Dehalococcoidales bacterium | reverse complement strand
GCTATGGCAGGGCATAATAACACCCAGAGTAGTTTCAGCAAAAGCACGCTTGCATAACACTGCAGCTACGGAGGAGTCGACTCCACCACTCATTCCCAAGACTACTCCTTTACCCCCTGCTGCTAAGACCATCTCCCTGAGCCATGAGGTAAGCTTTTGAGCAAGTTCGTCAATCGATGACTTCATAACACTGGCTGCTAGTATAACACTCTGTGAAACAGTGCACCAAGAGATGGCTGAAAAAAAGTGCTCCTTTTGAGAAAAGAATCAATTTTCAACAAGGTAGTATTTAGCCTGGTCAGTCAGTAAAGTGCCTGGGCACTAGATATCCAAAGCCTTCTTCGTCTCAGTCGGCGGCACGGAAAACTGCCTTAGCTTGGCCGCCATTTCCTTCAGTTTTTCTTCTACTTTATAATTAATGCTACCCTCTGGATATGTGCCATCTCCTCTTTTCTCACCCGCCTCAACGCCGGCAAGAATCTCTATCCCTTCATCAACGTTACTCACCGCATATATGTGGAATTTGCTTTGTTCTACTGCATCTATCACTTCTTGCCGTAACATAAGACTCCTCAGATTCTGCCGTGGTATGACTACGCCTTGTTCCCCATTGAGTCCCTTAACTTTGCAGGTCTGGAAAAAGCTCTCAATCTTTTGGTTTACTCCACCAATAGGCTGTATCTCTCCCTTCTGGTTCACTGAGCCAGTGACCGCAATGTTCTGCCTTATAGGCACATCAGACAAGCTGGAGAGCAGAGCATAGAGTTCTGCAGAAGCGGCACTATCTCCCTCCACACCTTCATAAGACTGCTCGAAACATAGACTAGCGGATAACGAAAGAGGATGGTCCTGAGCATATTTCCAACCCATATAGCCACCTAGGATAAGAACACCCTTATCGTGAATCCTGCCGCTGAGCTGGGATTCCCTTTCGATATTGATAACGCCACCGCGCCCCAGGAACGTCTTACAGGTTATACGTGACGGCTTCCCAAAAATCACATCACCAAGATTATACACGCTAAGACCATTAACCTGGCCTATAACCAAACCGTCAACATCTATCATAATAGTTCCATTACCAATAAGCTCCCTTACCCGCTCATCAGGCAGGTTATGACGGAAACGTCTCTCTTCAACCGCCTTCTCCACATGTCCCCCAGATACCAAGGAGGCATTTTCTTTACGCGCCCAATATTCTGCTTCCTGTATTAGTTCTACAATCCAGGCAAATCTAGATGACAGTTTCTCCTGGTCAGCCACCACACGAGATGCATACTCCACCACCTTAGCTACCCCAGTCGGGTCAAAATGGCGCAACTCACAATCCTCACAGCAGCCAGCTATAAACGCAGCGAACGCCATCATATTCTCTTTAGTTCTATCAATCTGAAAATCAAAATCCGCCTTTACCCTGAACGTCTCCCAGAAGTCCTCATCATACATAGAAAGCAACTGATAGAGGAGACTATCACCAATAAGGATTACCTTAAGATTTACCGGCATAGGTTCTGGCCTCAAGCCTTGAGAAATGATAAGCCCGAATTGTTCCATCGGATCTTCAATACGTACTTCCTTCGTCTTAATAGCCCGCTTCAAAGACGGCCAGACAGCGGGGTTAGTCACCACATCCATGGCATTCAGCAATAAATAGCCACCGTTAGCTAGATGAAGAGCGCCTGGTTTCAACATGGTATGGTCACTAAGATATCCGCCGAAGAAAAAACGCCTCTCCACTTTACCAAATAGATTAGTATAGTTAGGATTGGGCTCGACTATCACCGGCGGTCCCTTAGTAACACTATTATCCACGAATACATTCACCTGAAAAGGAAGAAAGGGGTCACGACCACGCATAATGTAGCTGGCAGGTACACCAAAAACAAATTGCGCAGACTCTTCTTTCTCCTTAAATACATCCAGGTTATCCATGGTATAGGATTTCAAATCAGTTAGATACCGGACAATCTTTTCTGAGTCTTTATATCCTTGCATCAGGGTATCGAATAACCTTGCTATGGTAAAATCGGCCACTGCCTTATCAGCATTCTGAAGCTTCTCTGTTGCTTCTCTCTCTAATTCCTTAGCTCTTTCATATGTAGATTGGATTTTTTTCAGCAATTCAGCCTGTTTTTTTTCTAGCTGCCCTCGCACTGACTCATCCAGTGTCGCATACTCATCATGAGAGAGAGGTTTTCCATCCACCAAAGGTATTAAAGCCGGACCCATCGGCGTTACCTGAAACCTGAACCCTTCCCGCTGAGCCTCTTCGCTCACATTCTCAAATAACTTCTTTTGCTCAGATTGACCAGTCTCAACGATATTTTGTCTTTCGGCCTTGTACTCATCACTGGAGAACGTCTTAGCAAGCTCCTCTTTGATCGCTTGTAATAAGTTACTCATTTGATCTTCAAAAGTCTTGCCTCTCCCCTGAGACATACTTAAAATCTGCGGCCTCTCAGGAGTCGTGAAGTTATAAAGATAGAACCAGTCTTTCGGAGGCTCCACCAGATGCGAGGTTTGCCTACCTTCAAGCAATTTGTCTATCTGGCTTTTGACTGCTGAGGTTTTGCCTGTCCCAGTGAGTCCGGCCACATATATATTGTATCCATCCTGTTCCATAGACAAACCAAATTCAATAGCACGTATTGCCCTATCCTGACCAACAAATTCGCGCAACGGCGCTAGATCCTTAGTGCAATCGAAGTCGAACATTGCGGGATCACATCGCCAGCGCAATTTATCTGCCGTAACCTCATACTTATCAATAGCCATATCTCTCTCCCTCAAATTTAAACCTCTGTACATTGCCACAATGGAAAAAGGACTTTTAACACTTTAAGCATCTATCTCGATTTTGTCAACTTGCAAATTTGACTCAGTGATAGTTGCCAGGTAAACTATTATCTGGAGAATAAAATGCCTATTTATGAATATCTTTGCCCCAAGTGTAACTGCAAGTTTGAACTGTTACGCTCCATAAACAAAGCAAATAAAGATGCTGCATGCCCCCAATGCCAGCACAATGCCAAAAGAGCCTTCTCCAGATTCGCCTCGTTCTCAAAAGGGGGCAGCGGTGAATCTACTCCTATAGCAGGAACCTCCGGCTCATGCGCCGGTTGTACATCTTCCAGTTGCAGCAGCTGCAACATATAGCTCGGTCTACCCTTTACTTTGGCTGGCTTTTCAATCTCAAAATACCAAAGGCAATACCGCCAAGAATTACAGCTTCCAATATAATAGCTCCAAAACCGAACAAGGCTGCATCATAGAAAAATCCTTCCGGGAATAACCTGATCAGGTAATCCTTAGCCGGGTCAAGCATCCAGTATTCATTTGAAAAGCTGACCAAGTGGAAGAGAAGAAAGAACCGCTCAAAACCAAACAAGGCCCAGAGGGCTAGGCCAGCCATCAATCCTACTGTAACCAGACTTCCCCACAATAAACCTTTGACAATTCTCTGCCAGCCAACCATAAAAACAAAAAGCAACACGAGCACACAGACGATTAGCAGAAGCCAAGCCACAATTTGAACCCAATAGTTCAACTGAATCAAACTTTTTACATCTTCGAGATGGATTAATTCCCGTTCATTGAACAGGCTGAATTCCTGTCCCTTCTTGAGAACCGTAATCTGAGATGAGTCTGCCCTTAGATTAAAGTAATCAATCAAATGCTGAGCCACCCTCTTTAGCTCAAGTTTATCTATACCGGTAGCCTCGCTTATTCCATATTTATCGAAGCCATACTCATAAAGACCAAGCTCGTTGACCTCACAACAAATAGTGCTTGTGACAAGCACGACAGGCAAGCAAAACACGAACAACCAATAGACTATACTTTGAACAATGTTCACTTAATACCTCAGAAACTGTAACTGATAATAGCCAGTATATATCCAAATTGTCAACAAAAAATTTTTCGATTTTCTCAGAAACACCAAAGGCAACCATCCAAAACCATGTGCTATAATTTATGCCGAACCCCTAGGAAAAACTAATGTTTACCCATCTTCACGTTCACACTGAGTATAGCTTGCTTGACGGTTTATGCCGCATCCCTCAGGTTATTGCCAAAGCTAAAGAACTAGGCATGACCAGCCTAGCCATCACCGACCATGGAAGCATGCATGGCATCATCGATTTCTACACAGCAGCAAAAGAGGCCGGCATAAAACCTATAATCGGCTGCGAAACCTATGTAGCCGAAACCGACCGCCAGAGCCGAAATGCTAGCGACAAGAATATCTACCATCTAGTCTTACTTGCCAGAAACCATCAGGGCTATCAAAACCTAATTCAGCTGATCACTAAGGCCCACCTCGAAGGCTTCTATTACAAACCACGGGTGGACAAAGAGCTTCTAGCCAAGCACCATGAAGGACTAATCGCCTTATCCGCCTGTGCCCACGGCGAGCTGCCCCGCCTAATCTTATCAGGACGTCTTGAAGAGGCCGCCACGCAGGCTATCTGGTATAAGGAGACCTTCGATGATTATTATTTAGAGATTCAAAGGCACCCGATTCCCGAGCTAGAAAAAATCAACGAAGGACTGCTTTCCCTGTCTTCACAATTAAATATACCTGTTGTGGCTACAAATGACGTGCATTACGTTAATAAAGAAGATGCCCCCATTCAAGAGCTGCTGCTCTGTATCCAGACTAATACCTCTATCTACGATGAAAAAAGGCTGAAAATGGCCGGTGATTTCTTCTATCTGAAAAGTCCTGAAGAAATGGCAGAGCTATTTGTTGACCTACCTCAAGCTCTAGAAAACACAAAAAAAATCGCTGATATGTGCCAATTAGAGCTAGAATTTGGCCGACTTCATCTTCCGCGGGTGGATTTACCCAAAGACAAAACCTCCGATGACTACCTGGCAGAACTCTGCCGGCAAGGATTAAAACAACGCTATGCATCACCGACTCCAGAGATTGAACAGCGGCTGGATTACGAATTGGAAGTCATCAAACAAACACAATTCGCCGACTATTTCCTAGTTGTCTGGGACCTCATTTCCTTCGCCAAGAACCAAAACATACTTTTCGGCGTCCGAGGTAGTGCTGCCGCGAGTCTGGCTCTATACTGCCTCGGTATCACCAACATCGACCCTCTGGCAAACAAACTCGTCTTCGAACGTTTCTTAAATGTGGAACGCCGTGAGCCACCAGACATCGACCTGGATTTCCAGGACGACCGCCGTGATGAAATGATAGCCTATGTCAGCCATAAATATGGTCCCGACCATGTAGCCCAAATTATCACCTTCGGCACTTTAGGTGCCAGAGCCGCCCTAAGAGATGTAGGCAGAGCTCTTGGTATGCCTTACAGCCAGGTTGACAGAGTAGCCCGACTTATTACGCCCAGACCAAATATAACCCTAGATCAAGCTTTAGCTGAAAATAAAGAGCTGTATGATATCTACCATGAAGATAGCACAGTACAAAATCTGGTCGATACTGCCAAGAGGCTAGAAGGGATATCTCGCCATGCCAGCACTCATGCCGCTGGGGTGGTCATATCCAGAGAACCTTTGACTCAATATATGCCGTTACAACGCGCCACCAAAGACCACGAGCAAGCTGCAACCATGACCCAGCTCTCCATGGAAAGCGTTGCGCGCCTCGGGCTGCTCAAACTGGATTTCCTCGGATTGGCTAATCTCACCGTCCTAGCCAAAGCCAAGGAAATCATCGCCGAAAATCGTGACGTCTCCATAGACTTGCAGCATATCCCGTTAGATGATGCAGTAACTTTTCAATTGCTCGCCTCTGGCGAAACCGGCGGTATCTTCCAACTGGAAAGCGCTGGCATGCGCCGCTACATAAAGGAACTTAAACCCACCACCTTCAATGATATCGCAGCAATGGTAGCTCTTTACCGTCCCGGACCTATGGAGCACATACCAAC
>CAZUEB010000097.1:0-5939 GCA_964619115.1 uncultured Dehalococcoidales bacterium | reverse complement strand
GGAATTTGCCATACTTATTAATGTTGAACCTGAGATTAGACAGCCCGGTGTCAAGCTAAGTTGGTCTGACGATATCATTGAGGAGAAGACGGTAACCAAAGAGAGGCAGGTTCCCTATGAGGTATCTGTGCAGGTAGAGAAGCAGCGGACGGTTATGCAAACGAAGCAGGTGCCGTTTTGGGAAGCCGTTTTTGGTGAATAGGCTATTTATGTGGCTGAAGTGCTATCAGCTAAAAGGGCGATGTTCGTGCAGTGGTGAATAGATCGGTCGTTGTTACGATTGCAGATGCCCGCTGCTGGTAGCGGGCATCTGGTTTTCAGTGACCTATAAGCTAAGTTATATTTTGATTCGTCAAAAAGAACGGCTGTGTTACCTGTCTGAATAAGTAACTTCAAGAACAACCGATGACCATTCAATCCATTGGGCGGTACTGCTGCCATTGCTTACCTTTTCGAATAGCGCTTCCACTTGAAAGCGACTAACGCTGTATGAGGTCAGTATTTTTATGTCTGTGGTAACGTCTACGACATCCGGCGGTTCAAGTGAAGGGCCAGCGTTTGATAGCATGGAACCAACATAGCCGAATTCTGGCAGTTGAGTACCATGGTTGGTCTTCCACAGCAATAGCCCGCCAAGTCCGTATGGGAGTTGATACGAGAATGGCTTGCCCGTAATGCTGCCGGTGGTGAATTTCAGGCTGGCGTTCTGTATATCTTTACCTGCCAACTTTGAAATATCGAAGCTCCAGAAAGCACGATAGCCTATATTCTGGGCATCGTCCCCGGCCCTGGTCCTGGAATAGTCTGTAGCGTTTTTCTGATTTACTGTGCCAGTTTCTGTGGCAATCGGCTCGATAGTTATTGTCTTTATGGGCGCTGAGACAGTAACCGTCACATTACCTGTTGTCTGACCGCCTCTTTTATCTTTGACTGTGATTGTTATGTTAAAATTACCGTCCTTATTTGGTGCTACCCAGATTATTTCTTTGCCTGACCCGGTGATGGCACCTTCACTGGCTGACCAAATATACTCGATGGGGTCGTAGTCGGGGTCGGTAGCGATGCAGGTTATCGTCGAGCTATCTCCGTATAGAACTGCCGACGGCTTGGCGGTTAAGCTGGAAATTATCGGCGACAGGTTAGGTGCAGGCGTAGGTTCTGTCAATGTTGGTGCCGGGGCAGGAGCGGTGCAACCGCTGCCCAGCATGCTTGCCATAACCAGCACGGTCAGGGCTATGGCTAAACTACTTCTGAAAATTCTCATCTTGAATTCACCTCCCTTATTTAAAAGTATACACTACTTTTATTGATGCTGCTATCGTTTATAACGATGAGTAGTGGGAAAAGGTTTAGCTATGAAGTTGATATTACCAAAATGAGCGGGATAGAGACTAGCAACTGTTTCAGACAGAATGCGATATTCTTTGGCTCTTTCATTGCTCTCTGTAAATTGCTTTGTTATAATCGCTGATAAAGTGGCTGTCTTTTAATTCCACCTTTTGTCGAGTCTGGTGGGACTAAAGTCTGGCGGCTGCTTTAGGCTGAACGCAAGAGAAGAGGTAATTTTATGGCTAAAGTTGATACAGTGTTAGGTCCTATTTCTGCAGATGAATTGGGCGTGACCCTGATGCACGAGCATCTGGTTTTTGCTTATCTGGGTTGGGACTGCGATGCGCTGGCTCCGCCCTATGATAGAGAAGCAGCCGCCACAACTTGCGTGGAGGCTTTGAAGGGGGCAAAGGGCTACGGCTTGAAGACGCTGGTTGATGCTACGGCTACCGATATGGGCAGGGACGTGGAGTTGCAGAAGATGGTCTCCGACAGGCTGGGCATTAACATCATCTGCGCCACGGGCTTTTACACGGAGAAATTCGGGAAGGCAGGCTATTTCAAATTTCGCAGCATGACATATGATATCACCAATGAAATCTGTGAAACGCTTGTTAAGGAGATTACGCAGGGCATAGGCGATACCGGCGTGAAGGCGGGCGTAATAAAGGTAGCCACGGGACATGCCAGGATAACTTCTTATGAGGAGAAGATGCTCAAGGCTGCAGCCAGGGCACAGAAAGAGACCGGTGTGCCTATAATCACCCACACAGAAGCCGGAACCATGGGTCCGGAGCAGGCTGACTTGCTCATCTCCGAGGGGGCAGACCCCAGGCGCGTGGCTATAGGGCATATGTGCGGTAATGCCGACCTTAATTATCAACTCTCTGTCTTGGAGAAGGGAGTAAACATAGCTTTCGACCGGCTGGGCATTGACGTCCTCTTCCCTGACAAACTGAGGAAGGCTTGCCTGATTGCTCTGATTGGCATCGGCTACGCCGACAGAATTATGCTTTCCCAGGATTGCTGGGCATACCGGCTGGGTCGTCCCTATGAATTTCCAGAGGCTGTCAAACCGCTTCTGGCTAATTGGAACTACGAGCATGTGTTCAAAAATATCATCCCGGCTCTCAAGGAAGCTGGAGTTAGCGAGGACAAGATTCATACCCTCATGGTGGAAAACCCACGGAGACTATTCAGTGGCGAGTAGCGTAAATAGAAAGTTATTTGAGGCGGACCCGGCTGCGTTTCTGAAGAAGGCGATTAAGGAATATGTGGCTACAAGCCCGGGAAACCGCCTTGAGTCTTTCGACGGCGGTTGTATTTTCGATGAGCCGCTGGTTGGTTTTGCCGATGGTGATGATGCCATCTTTCAGGATTATAAGTCAATAATAGGTGATTTCCACCTTACGCCGCGGGAAGCCCTGGGAAAGCACCTTGAGTCTAGAGGAAACAGCCAGGAGCGACCGGCACGGGCAAGTGCGATATCCTTCATTCTGCCTGTTACCTACCAGACACGGCTGAGTCTGCGCAAGGAAACCGCGGTGCCTTCACTCAGGTGGAACCACACGCGCTGGCACGGTCAGGACTTCATTGATGAACTATCAGGTTACGTGGTGTCTCTGCTGGAGGGCTTGGGCTATCAGGCTGTGGCTCCGGAGCTGACCGATTTCTTCAAATTGAAAAATTTGCCCGGCGGCTATGTGTCAAACTGGTCACAGAGACACGTTTCCTATGCTGCTGGATTGGGGACATTCAGCTTAAACGATGGCTTCATTACGCCTAAGGGAATGGCTATGCGTTGCGGCAGTGTGATTACTGACGCTCAAATCCCTCCCAGCCCCAGAGTATACAAGGACCATTTTGCCAATTGCCTTTTCTACAGTGATGGCTCCTGTCGACGCTGCGCTGAGAGATGCCCTGCCGGCGCTATAAGCGAGCAGGGGCATGATAAAAACAAGTGTCTGGAGTTTTTGTTTGCCAGGCAGAAAGAGATACTCAAGGAGATGGGAAGGGAAGAAGGTTATATCGGTCGCTATCTGGGTTGTGGACTGTGCCAGACAAATGTGCCCTGCGAAGCCGGGATACCACGGAAGCAAAGCGGTAAGAGCCGATAGTAAGCTGGTTAAGGCGTCTTGGAGAGGTTTCACATATGAATGAAGTTGAGAATGCCGTTTCCTGCTTTAGCGAAGGTTTCATGTGTTCTCAGGCGGTGCTTGCGGCGTACGCAGAACAGCTTGGGCTGGACCGCGAAGCTGCCTTGAAGGTAAGTGCCGCTTTTGGAGGTGGAATGGGCAGGATGGGCGAAACATGCGGAGCCGTAACCGGAGCTTTTATGGTTATGGGTCTTAAGTACGGTCGGACAGCGGTTCAGGATGCACAGGCGCATGAAAAGACTACACGGCTTGTCAGGGAGTTTGTGGACAGGTTCAAGTCTGTTAATGGCTCAATTGTGTGCCGGGAATTACTTGGCTGTGATTTGAGCACTCCAGATGGTGTGGAGACTTTTGTCAATAAGAAGCTTCGTGATACACTTTGTACCAAGCTGGTCAGGGATGCAGCGGAGATTGTGGGGCAATTGCTGAAATAGACGGCGTAGGAAAGAGGCCTATTGACAGAAGAGGGGCGATGGGCTATGCTTTACTTTGTAATACTAGGTATAATCTACGTGTTTAGCTAGGGGACATCTGTAAGGTGGAGATATTTTATTTTGTGTTGCTCGTGGTGCTGGCTTTCTGGCTAGGCGCTTGCCCATTTTCATTGTGGGTGGGGAAGTGGCTGTTAGGTAAGGACATAAGAAGCTATGGAGACGGTAATCCCGGGGCAACCAATGTCTTACGAGCCGGAGGGCGCAAGGCGTTTGCCCTGGCTATGTTTCTGGATATAGGCAAAGGCATTCCGTTCGTAGCACTGGCGCATTACTATTTTGAACTGCCTATGGCTATGGTGATGGCAGTTGGGCTGAGTGCCATACTGGGTCATGCTTTTTCTCCGTTACTGCGGTTCAATGGAGGCAAGGCGCTGGCGGTTACAGGGGGAGTCCTGTTGGGCCTGCCGCAACTTGACATTTTCTTTGCACTTCTTGTCTTCATGCTATTGGGTTTTCTGTTGATTGATGTTGATGCCTGGCGGGTGATGTTCGGGACGACTGGTACACTGATTTACTTAGTGGTTACAAGAGGAGTATCATTAGAGCCGCTGTTCATGCTATGCGTGATGGCGATACTGGTGGTAAAACACTTTGACGATTTGAAAACCAGGCCGAGATTAAAGGGAAGGCTCATCACCTGGCTTCGGGGAAGAAAAGCGGCGAATTTAGGACGGTCATAGCGGTAGTGAAATAATGTTATATCAGATAGTAGTTGCTGTTTCGCTGGTTATAATAGCGATTAATCTCATTCTTAATTTGAGGTCGCTCAGGAGACCTGATATTAATAGCAGGATACCTGAGCCGGCGCCTCTAGTTTCGGTTCTTATCCCTGCCCGCAACGAAGAAGAAAATATAGAGACTTGCTTAAGGTCATTGCGGATGCAGGACTACACAAACTTCGAAATAATAGTTTTAGACGATAATTCCGAGGACCGGACGGCTGAGCTTGTTGAAGCGATGGCAGCTAAAGATGACCGTATCAGGCTGATAAAAGGTGCACCGCTTGCTGTGGGGTGGGCAGGTAAGCCGTTTGCCTGCTACCAGCTCGCTGAAAAAGCCAGAGGTTCCTGGCTGATGTTTATCGATGCTGATACCACACATGCCACGCATATGCTGCGCAGCACAATGGCACTGGCTCTCGAGCTTAAACCTTCGCTGCTCTCCGGATTTCCCCGCCAGATGGCTGAATCCTTGCCTGAGAAGATAGTATTGCCGTTGATGTACTTTGTTATCATGAGCTGGCTGCCATTATGGTGGCTGCATCGCTCCGGAGGGACGAGACCATCGCTGGCCATCGGTCAGTTTCTACTTTTTCTCAGAGAAGACTACTGGCGTATCGGTGGTCACATGGCAGTGCAAGATAAAATACTGGAGGATGTCTGGCTGGGAGTTGAAACGGTCAAACATGGAGGTCGGCATATTGCTATTGATTTATCGACAGTATTCTACTGCCGCATGTACAAGGATGTTGGGGGGATATGGGAGGGTTTTGTGAAATGGATATACTCGGTAACGGCGTTATCACCGCTGGCAATAATTGGGCTGCTGGCCGCCGCCCTTGTTTTCTATATGGCGCCGTTTTATTATCTTTGGAACGCCTTCCTTTCGGCAGCGGCTCCAACCGATTGGCGATTCATCGTTGTTTTCCAGGTGGCCATGGTGATATTTATGCGCTGGGTAGTGGACCATCACTTTAGACAGTCACTTCTGTCGACTTTCCTGCATCCGCTCGGTTTTTCATTTCTAATTGCCACTGGCCTTTATGGTGGTTGGCGGGAAGTAGTCGGTCTGGGTGTCCGCTGGAAGGAGAGACTTTACGGCGAGGCATCGGGCGTCAAATAAAATCAAGTCAAGTCCTCCTAATTATTGAAACTCGGTTGAATGAAAGCTCTGATACTGGCTAGTGGGTTCGGGACGAGGCTCTATCCACTGACTCTCACCAAAGCGAAAGCGTTGCTCG
>CAZUEB010000096.1:4611-5992 GCA_964619115.1 uncultured Dehalococcoidales bacterium | reverse complement strand
AGGTCTAATATACTACCGCATAGGACTATTGTAAATAGCCTAAAGGTAACTTTGCGTATAGTAAGAAAGTAATAGGTGCTTATACAATGTTGGCTTGAGTCGTTGTTTGGGGTGGGGGCTCGTGATATACTTGGAAGTCGAGGAGAGAAATGTCGCTGGACCTGGCTAGTTTAGTCGGCCAGATTGTAGATTTGGCAGCTAGTTTGAAAACGCGGGAGAGGGAGAGAGCAGCCAGGCTTGATTTTGCTCTAAACATCCTCAAATCTTCATCTGCCGATTTCGATAGATTAAGGCATAAAATTGATGCCAGCAAGACCACCTGGCTGGTGGCTGGAGTTAAGGAAAAGATTGACCTGCGGCAGGCGGCACCATCATGCCCTGACGATTTCATCATTCTGGCCAGTGATGGCTCTCATATAGATGTTGACCGCCATCAGTCAGCTCGTTGCTTTTTGATTAATATTGGTGTGGCTCAGCTTCAGTACGGTCGGAATCCCGATGCCCGGCTTTTAAGCTTCCCCACCCTTTATTTTAAAGATAATGAGGTGGTTATTGTTTCTCCGGATGATGGTCAACGGATTCCGATAAAAGAGCAGCTTCTTGGGGTGAAGCGCAGCGTTGAGGAATGCCGCATACTTGCGGAGCGAGCGGTTGAATTGAAGGCAGATTTACCTCTTGTGGCGTTGCTCGATGGCTCACTTATCTTTTGGGGTTTAATTGGACAAGCCTATGATGAATTTGTCATCCGTGAGCTTCTGGTGGAGGGCTTTTTGGAACATCTTAATACGATGAAGGGGCTTAGCCGGGACAGGCAGTTGGCAGTGGCCAGCTATATTAGCTCTCCCCAGAGCACGGATGTGGTCAATGTGCTCAGGCTGGCTGTTTGTCCTTATGAGACGGTGGACTGCGACCGTAATTGCCGCGGTAAATTTGAGAGGAGAGAGTGCGATGTTGTCGGAGGCTTGCTTGACCGTGACCTTTTTGCCCGGCTGCTGGCTCCAGGAGAGCGTTCAGCCATATTTAGCAGCAGGTCTTCCGTTGTGATGAAGTATTATGGGGTTCAGGAGGTCGACTTTTTCTATATCAGGCTCGATGGGGAGATAGCACGTGTGGAAATTCCTCTCTGGGTTGCGGAAGACGAGAAGTTAGTGGAGATGGTTCATGCTACTATCTTAGACCAGTGCCGGTTGGGGTTAGGTTATCCGGTTGCCTTAATCGAAGCTCATGAGCAGGCAGTGGTGACCGGTGCTGACCGGGAGCAGTTCTGGGGGTTGGTGGAGCAGGTTCTGGCAGGTGATGGAATGATTTTGGAAAGTTCAGCTAAGCGGCAGAGTAAGAGAGCCAGATGGATTTAGAGGGAGTAAGAGATTAAAGAAAAAAA
>CAZUEB010000096.1:0-4511 GCA_964619115.1 uncultured Dehalococcoidales bacterium | reverse complement strand
CCACCAAAACCGGTGTCGATTCATAGCTTTGTCTATACCTGCTCGCTCGAGGAGGTCAGGACGTTTACTCGGTCATTGGATTTTCTCAGCTTGCTTGTAGATGTCAGGTTACCTATGCTTGTAGATGAGGTTATTGCTGCTTGCATACGCTATGCCAGCCAGGCTCACTCTGACTCTCAGGCTTTTCTGGTCAAAGCGGGCAAAGAGCTAGCCTTTTTGCTAAGCAGCGATACTAGAAGATTGAACTCATTGCTAAAGAGGCTTAAGTGATGAAAGTCCAAGATTCTGAGGAGCGGAATAATTTGGGCACTGTGATTTCCGGTTCTCTAACCCGGGGCGTGGAGGTGAAGCTTGACGCCTCAGTTTCTGTTGAGGACATGGTGGTGGGTCGTTACGTGGCTATTGAAGGGGAGAAGCACCGTTTCTTTGGCATGATTACCGATGTCAGCCTGGAGACTGTTGACCCCAGGGCAATGATAACGCCGCCTGATATATCAGACCCATTTATCGCTCAAGTAATTACCGGCACCACTACTTATGGAAAACTTCGGGTTTTGCCAATGTTAACTATAGGGGGCGATGCTGCCAGCATACTCGAGGGACCCCAACCGGCGAAGACAGTGCCGGTGCATTTCTCTGCCGTAAAGCTAGCTTCCCAGCGCGATGTTGAGATGGTTTTCGGCGCTGAGGACGAGAGGCGGTTTTACGTCGGCACACCGTTGGATATGGAAGCCAAAGTCTGCCTCAATATATCCGAATTCGTTAAGCGTTCCAATGGAGTTTTTGGCAAGAGTGGTACGGGTAAAACCTTTCTTACCCGTTTGTTGCTTGTCGGCATGTTGCAGAAAGGATTGGCGGCCAGTCTGGTTTTTGATATGCACAGTGAATACGGTTGGGAGGGAAAGACCGAGAAAGGTTACAAAGTGAAGGGATTGAAGCAGCTCTTTCCATCTAAAGTGGCAATTTTTACATTAGACGAGGAGAGTTCTCGGCGGAGAAAAGTGAGCACCGATGTTGTGGTTAAGATAGGCTATGATGAGATTGAGCCCGAGGACATCGAGTTGCTCAGGCAGACGTTGAATCTCACCGAAGCTTCTATTCAAGCGGTGTATCAACTGGCGCGCGAGTTTGGTGATAGAAAGTGGCTGGGGGCTGTGTTGAATCTGGACGACGATGATAGCAAACAATTAATTTCCAGGCTTAATATTCATGATAGTACATATCGCAATTTGCGGCGTGGGTTGGAGAACTTAAAACGTTTTTCTTTCTTAGTATCTCGGGCACCTGACAATTCGGTTCGGCGTATCTTAGAATACCTGGACCGCGGAATAAATGTAATACTTGAGTTCGGTAGGTTTGATGACTTTACCGCCTATATTTTGGTGGCTAATTTGCTGAGTCGGCGAATTTACGCTAAATATCGAGAGAACGCAGAGCGGGAGATGGGTGGTGAGGTATCGCCGGCTCATCCGCTGGTTATCACTATCGAAGAAGCCCATCGTTTTCTTAATCCTGAGGTTTCGGCTCGAACCATCTTCGGCAGAATAGCTCGGGAAATGAGGAAATATAACGTTACTTTGCTGGTTATTGACCAGCGTCCCAGCGGTATAGACGGCGAGGTTATGTCACAATTGGGGACGAAGATAACCTGTCTACTGGATGATGAGAGGGATATTGATAGCGTGCTTACAGGTACAGCGGGAAAAAATGAGCTGAAGTCGGTATTGTCCAGGCTGGAGACTAAGCAGCAGGCGCTTATCTTTGGTCACGCTGTGCCTATGCCGGTGGTGATTAAGACTCGAGAATATGGCACTGCCGAGTCTTATAAGGAGCTTGGTTTTCTTGAAGCTGCCGAACTGAAAAAGAAGACGGAAAAAGATATAGAGGATTTATGGACCTCTTAGTCTGCCTATTCTTCTATGTAGACTTCGCTTAAAGTGGGGATACCCTGAGCGTCTAGTTTATAGTTCTTGACATAAGGTTTGATTAGAAGATAAGTCTTATCGAACCAAAGGGGCAGACAAGCTGCTTCATCTACCAGTATTTGCTCGGCTTGCCGGTACAGGGTAAATCTTGTGGTTTCGTCAGGTTCCACGCCCGCTTGGTCGAGCATGGCATCTACTTCTGGATTGCTGTAATTGCCAGTGTTGTATTCGGCACCGGTGTGGAACAGTATATCAAGGAAATTCTGGGGGTCTGGGTAGTCGGCAATCCAGCCGCTGGCAAACATCTCATCAGCCTCCTCTTTTAAGAAGTATGAGAATATCTCCGGCTCAAGCTGTCTTACGTTTACTTCCACGCCAAGGTTTTCTCGCCAGTCCTGGATTATAGCTCCCAAATATTCCGGTATATTGCCTCCCCAGCCGGAGGTAGTAAGCGTAATAGGTGGTAGGTTGGAAGCGCTGCCATATTTTGAACTGGCGATGAGACTTTTTGCCTTAGATACATCATAGTTTAGCCCATTCAAATTTTCGTTATAGCCGGGCATGTCCAGCGGCAGAATACCATCGGCTTTGGTCGCCATTCCTTTGAAGGTCAGTCTTATAATCTTCTCTTTGTTTACTGCGTGGCAAAAAGCCCGGCGGATGTTGGCGTCATCAAATGGTGGCTTCTGGGTATTGAAGCCTATGTAGAAAAGGCTCAATTCGGGAAACATATACAGTTCGTTAGAGAAGGGCCCATGTTCATCTGCCGCTCTATCTATGTAATATTGGTTGACCTCTGCCACGTCGATTTCGTCCAATTCATACATCGCCATTGGCAGACCAGCCAGAAGATGATAGGCTACTCCTTTGATAGTTGGGAGCCGACCATAGTAAAGCTCGTTTGTCTCCAGTATTAATATCTCATCTTTTTTCCATTCCTTAAGCTTGAAGGGGCCTGTCCCGTTTGGCTTTAGCCACCAATTTTTACCGGATTCTACATTTTCTTTATCCACAGCGAAGGCAGTAGGATAAGTCATCTTTGCCAGAAAATAAGCCTTAGGGGCGTCGATAGTCACCTTTAGAGTGTAATCTTCAATGACCTCTACGCCGCTGATTTTCGTGGCTTTGCCTTCCATTACATCTTTCACGCCAACGATATCGCCTAGATAAGTGGCTGCTGTCTGTGAGCCAGTCACAGGATGGCAGGCTCTTTCCCATGAGTATTTGAAGTCCTGGGCGGTAACCTCTTTGCCATCGTGAAATTTCACTCCTTTGCGCAATTGGAAAGTGTAAATCTTGCCGTCATTGCTCTTTTGCCAGCTTTCGGCTATGTCAGGCACCGGCTTTGCATCATCACCAAGACGGACGAGGCCGCTGAATATTTGCAGGACGTAGGTGTGTGAATTCATCTCACTCGAAATTGCAGGGTCAAGGGTTATGGGGCCGGAGTCCCATAGGTTGATAACTCCCTTTTCTCGGGCGGGCGTTTCCTTTGGTGGGCAGTTGATGACGAAAGGCAAAGTAATTAGAGCACAAAGAAGAGCACCCAGTAATGTGAATTGCCAGGCTTTTTTCATTTGTTTATAGACCTCAAAATAAATTTTTCGCTTTCATGCTCAGATGGTCTCTGTCGCAGATAATTATGTGGTCGAGGACTTCTATGCCTATTATTTCACCGGCTTCTACCAGTCGCCTGGTTAGCTTGATGTCATCTTCCGAGGGTGTAGGGTCGCCGGAAGGGTGATTGTGCATGAAGATGACAGACGCAGCACACGAAGAGATGGCTTCTTTGAATACCTCACGTGGATGCGCCAGACTGCGGTCAAGGCTGCCGATAGAAATTTTATTGGTGTTTATCAGATGATTTCTGGTGTCCAGGCAGAGTACCAGGAAATGCTCTTTCCTCTTGCCTTTTAGCTGGCTTCTGGTTGCTTTTATGGCATCTTCTGGAGATTTAACCGTGATTTTCGAACCTTCGGTGGAGGGGTCTTCCAGCCGTTTGCTCAACTCAAATGCGGCTTTTATCTGAGCAGCTTTGGCCGGGCCGATACCTTTTATCTGGGTCAGCTCTTCCACAGAAGCAGAGGCGAGATTCTTAAGGTTGCCAAATTTGCTCAGCAATTTCTGCGCGGTGACAATTACCGATTCTCCTTTGATGCCTCGTCCGAGAATCAAAGCTAGAATTTCCTGGCTGGATAGAGCTTCGCTGCCCAATTTTGAGAGTCTCTCCCGAGGTCGTTCAGAAAGAGGCAGGTCGTGAACGGTGAAAGAGTTTTTCAATCAGGGTACCCCTAATAATATATTTGCCGCTACTTGCCTGTTCAGTATCTCTTCCCGAAGTAGTTTTTCTTGGCTAATATCCTGCATGGAGACGTGCTGGAATCTGGGCTGAGATTGCGTTTGGCTAGTTATATGCTTTCGCCATAATGCATCAAGTCCATCCTGGTCGAAACCGTAGACCTCATTCATGGCATCATCGCAAGAATTGCCTTCTTTTAGTAGGCTTAGTATATTAAGCATTTTATCTTTACCGTAGTTCTGGATGAGAAACTCGACCAGGCTTTGGCTCTGTGCATATGAGATGTA
>CAZUEB010000095.1:0-6056 GCA_964619115.1 uncultured Dehalococcoidales bacterium | reverse complement strand
GGTGCCAGAATAGCACCTCCAGCGAGAACTGCCCAGAGCCATGGTCTGGTAAGCAATGGCGGACGATAACAAGCAAGCCAGATTGCACCGAAAACCAAAGCCAGAATCCAGACCACAACAACTCCTGATGCACTGGGATTAACAAGAAAAAAATAACTGAGAAAATCAAGCATTTCCTGCATACCGAATCTTCCTCCTATAGCATGTCCGCATCAATTTCGTTAACCAAAAACACCACAATTATTCACAGACTGATGAGATTTCTACCATAACTCCGCCAAGTGCAAAAATCCAACAAATATAGCCACCTTTGTGTCTCATATACCGATTAAACAATTGTGATTACATCTTGCCAGGGTTCAAACTCCTGAAAATATATCGGTATAAAACCCGTTTCGCCAGGCAAAGCTGGCGATGGCTTCTTAATAAAATTATCGTATATAAAATAAGCTCCCAGCGCCAGGAATGCAATGATTACCAAACCAAGACATCCAGTAAGCCACGGGTCGGACTTCTGCTTCGGTTTCACCCCCTCCTCTCCACCCCCTACAGGTTGCTGATAAGCTGCCGGCTGTTTCGGGAAAGGCCTTACCTTCTGCGGCGTTGGCCAAAAGAGGCCCTGGCGGCATCCCGGACAATTTACCAATGTAGCATCAACAAGAGCACCGCAATGCGGACAATTGTATTGGAACCTCTGACCACAAACCTGGCAGAATTCCTGACCTATAAAATTCTGCGCTCCACATGCGGGACAGGGGAAGATTTGCTGCATTCTATTACCATCCTTCGATTAAACTAGAGTGATGCTAAAAACCTGCCAACTCAACACCTTAACATGACAGCCAGTCCTCATTTTAACCCGCCAAAGCTTATACTTCAAGCCAGACAACTCGGCAACGGTGAACCACTTTACACAACCACAACCATACAGTATACTCTAATCTTAATCTCTAGCGAGCCATAACTTATGGAAGGATGTTGATTTATGTCAATAAAAGTCGTAACTGATAGTTGCTCCGATATCACACAAGAGGAAGCTAAAAAATTAGGCATTACTGTAGTACCGGCATATCTACGTTTTGGTAACGAGGTCTATCGAGACGGAGTCGATATCGACTGCGACCAATTCTACCACAAAATGGCAAACAGCTCGATTCACCCATCTACAGCAGCACCATCACCTGGAGACTTCGCCAAGGTATATGAAGAGATAACCAGGGAAAACAACGAGATTGTCTCTATACATGTTACCAGCAAACATAGTGCCATATACGATTCAGCCCTGGTCGGCAAGGAGATTGCGGAAGCGAAAGGTGCCAAGATTGAAGTCATCGACTCTCGCGGTGTAACGATGTGGCAAGGCCTTGTCGCCATAGTTGCAGCTCACGCTGCCAAAGCCGGCTATAGCTTACAACAAGTCATAGATAAAGCGCACGAGACCATTAATCAACTGCGTGCCCTGGCGCTTCTAGACACTCTAAGATATGCAGTCAAAGGCGGACGTCTCGGTAAGACAATCTTTGCCATAGAATCAAAGCTTAACGTGAAACCGTTAATAACTCTTCATGATGGCGAAATCCGTCCAGCCGGATTAACACGCACCCGAGCCAAAGGGATAGACAGGCTACGCGAGTTCATAGCATCATCAGTCATCGATGATTTGGCTATCGTCCACAGCACCACACCAGATGATGCCAAAACACTTGCCGACTATGCGCGTTCCCTCTTCCCCAACATAGCGCCACGTATATCAAGACTTGGCCCCGCACTGGGAGTGCACGGTGGCCCCGGATCTCTGGTCGCAATCGTCAAGCGAGCCAAATAAAACTCGCCAAATCAGGACGTTAAATATTGCAATGGCTCAGACTCAATGCCCACCTCTCAGCCATTGCTCTATTTCTCTAACCAGTTTCTCACTCTCTTCCACGGTCAGACTAAGGTTACCTTCAAGCTTACTGATATACCCATCTATCTCAGAGAACTTGCTCCTAAGCTGAGCTATTTCCTTATTTTGCCTTGCCACCGTCTCATTAATATCTCCAAAATCTATATTCAGCTCAAGGCGCCGGCTAAAAAATTCTACAAGTTTCTTACATGCCTGTGTGTCCTCAACTGCCAATAGATAAAAAGGTATTGGCACCCAAAGGCTAGCCCCCTCAATACTCCTCCTCCTGGCTGCCCAGAGAAGAAATGAGCTGAAGGTCGGTCTTTGGTCATCTTGAGTTTCATAATCCATATCGCTAGCAAGTTCATAATGGCTCAGCCTCCTCTTCATCTCGGCCGAGTTGACTACAGACAACAACATCCGTGGCGTGGTATGAGCAGCACTAGAAACCATGCCGCCAACAGTGTATATTTCCTTAACCTTAAAGTATTTCTCAGCTATATCTAACACCAAACTCAGAAATTCATACCACTCGTACCGTGGCACATCGCTCTTAAAGACAACTAGACTCTCTTCGGGACAACAGTAGAATTTGCTTTCTGGAAACTGGGCTACGTCATCTTCTACTGAAACTCCACCGAGCGGGAAAAAGCTTTCAGGACAGATCTCGGCAAACTCAAGTCCTTTCAGCTTTCTGCGCAGGTAGTCAGCAGCTTTTGTCCCGACTTTTCCGACGTCTTGATTCCAAGCCACCACCAAAGACGAGCTCTCTAACTTAGGCTTATCAAAGAGGTTAAACAATTGTCCTTCGCGCAAAACTAATCTCTCCCCGGCTCTTTTTTAAATAACCTGTCGATTTCTTGCAGGATTTTCTTCTTGTCCTCTTCCGTTATAGGCTCTGGTTCGCTAGGCTCGGCATAAGTCACATACTTCAACTTATCAAGTTGTTCTCTTATCTCCGAAGGAAGTCTGTCATACACACTATCAATTTCGCTTTCGCTTTGCTGAACAAGAGCATTGATTTCATCCATCGAAACTTCAATTCCCAGAGCAGCGCTCAACACTTCGAGCACAGACTTGGACCCTTTGGGATATGGAATAGGAAAGCCATGAATATAAATTGGTACCTCACCCATCACACATATAGCCTCCAGACCCCTTTTTCTGGCAACACCCAGTAGCAGCCCGTTTAATCCGGTAATATTTCCTTGCCCATCCCTGCCCTCTATATCCGACATTAACACTGTATTCTCATAGCTCTTTACTTCATCAATCAAGTCTTCCCTATTAGGCACCACCCAGACTCTCGACCTGGCAGTATGATGAATAGGTGCCACAGCTGCTCCTGATGTATAAACTCTATGACACCCGAATTTAAGTGCCACATCTATAACAAGATTAGCCATTCTGTAAGCCTTTATTCCTTCGGCATAAGCTTTTGCCCCATCAGTAGGCTGTTCTTCACCGATAAAGAACATCACATCCTTTTTCCCCATCTTCTTAAAATAGAATTTGTTGCTGGGGAACTCCAAGCTTTTCAATTCACCTCCCCTGATTAAAACTCTTCTGGGATAGAAGAATTCCCATGATTCTACCTCGCCTAATTCTTCCGCCGCCATTACCCTTCTTAAAATATCAACTGCTATGATTCCAATGTTTCCAATTCCTGGCCAACAAGCTATCAAAATCGGGTTACTCAGCTTCGGTTCTTTATAAAATATAACACCCATTACTACCTCTCTTTGTATATCCGTGCCTGTACTTGATAAGTATAACACACAGGTTGAACAACTTTAACCCAACTGTATGACTAACCAAAAATCAAACTGCAACTGGACGAACAGAACATACTACCGAAAACGTAGAGATAAGAGAAGTCCAGGTTAGAACTATGATAAACTAAAGTGGCAAGCGACAACAAAGAAGAGGGCAACCTGTTGTTCAAAAAGATACATGTGTTCAGGGTGAAACCGAGGCAAGAATTGCTTGGTGAGATAACTCGTTATTGTCGGGAATATGAAATCCAATCGGGGATAGTCATCGGTATCATAGGTTCGATTGAAAATGCCCAACTCAACTTTTTAAAAGCGCTCCCTGGCAAATATGAAAGCGTGGATTACCACGGTCCGTTAGAAATCGTTTGTGCCCAGGGGTCGATAGCAATTAAGGATGATACGCCCATTATCCATATACACATACAACTTTCCGGAAAAGATACCTGCTCCGGCGGTCATCTTGCCAGGGCGATTGTGTTTTCCACGGCGGAGGTGACCATCGGAGAGTTGGATTACCAGCTTCGTCGGCAGACGGATAGCTACACAGGACTGAACGAGCTGCTGGATTAAAGAGAAGCTGCGCAATGACAACTGCTATTTTGAAATAAGTCATTCCACAGCACTAATGGACTAATGTTGATGTTTCGGGCATGGTAAAGAAAGCCAGTACCTCCACACATATGGTAAGCAACAAGTGCGTCAAATAAAGTATAATAATAGACTTCTTCAGATTTAACAAATACACCGTCAAACAGGGAACCACAAACTTGAACAACATCGTAGATCAATTAGACCCCATCTTCAAGCCTAAATCAATTGCCATATTAGGCGCCTCCGATACGGCGGGTAAATGGGGCTATCTAATGGTAGAAAGACCGCTGAACACAGGATTCAGCGGAGACATATATCCAGTTAATCAGAATAAAAAAGAAATCCTGGGTCTCCGGTCCTATCGTAGTGTCCTGGATATTCCAGCACAGGTTGACCTCGCAGTGATGACAGCTCCTGCTCCTGCTGTCCCCGAGCTTATGCGACAGTGTTCACAGAAAGGGGTAAAAGGGGCAATCCTGATACCTGGCGGCTTTGCCGAGGCCGGTAGTAACGGAAAAGCGCTCGAAGACGAGGTGGTGAGAATAGCCAGAACAGGAAAAATACGGTTTGTTGGACCCAATTGTATGGGAATATGGAGTGCCGCAGGCAACCTGAATCTTTGTTTTCCCCAAGCGCCTAAACCGGGAGCCATAGCCTTTGTCTCTCAGAGCGGAACTTTCGGCGGATATCTATCCGAAATAGCCAGTGCCAAAGGATATGGCCTGAGCAAGTTCATAAGCATCGGAAATCAAGCGAATATCACAGCCTCCGAATACCTGGAGTATTTAGCCGAAGACAATGACACAAAAGTTATTGTTTTTTACATGGAAGGATTTAAAGACGGCAAGAGATTTTTCGAACTCGCCAAGGGCGTTATAAAGAGAAAACCAATTGTTATTTACAAAGGCGGCAGCACAGGTGCCGGTGCCAGAGCCACATTATCCCATACCGCCTCACTGGCTGGTTCTGAAGACATATTTGAAAGCATGTGCCAACAGGTGGGGCTCATAAGAGCCAGAGAAGCCTTACACGCATTTGAGATGGCCGAGGCACTCGTAGAACAACCTTTGCCCAGAGGAAGAAGTGTAGCCATAATGGGAAGTGGAGGGCAAGGTGTCGTCACTACCGATGCCTGTGCCTCTCTAGGGCTTGAGGTGCCCGAGTTCGACGACGAAACCAAGAGAAGCCTGCAGAAGATTTTACCACCCCACGCACCACCAGCCAGGAATCCGGTTGACTTCGCCAGTGGCTACCGCGCTGCTGATGATGAGACGCGAGTAGTAGAAAAACTACTCAGCTTGGCCTATATCGATGGCGTGATAACAAATGTGCCTATAAATCCAAAGGTCTGGGGCATCAAGCCCAACTCAACGGACAGCGACAAGACATTATCCAATGCAATTGATGCCGCATTTCAAGCGGTAAGGTCATTCGCCTCGCTACCCAGGAAATATAACAAGCCAGTAATTACTCTGCGCTTCCGCCGCACTGACGATCCAACTGTTAATATCTTAAACGAAGCCGGCATACCGGTTTATGACACCCCCGAGCAATGCGCTCGAGCTATGCATGCCCTGGTAAAATATGCCGAAGCCCGAAGAGCCGCCGATTAACGATAATCTATTTTCCAGATTACCAGAACCTTGACACTCTCTCTGGACAAAAGTTATACTTCTTTTCGTGGGCCATTAGCTCAGTCGGTTAGAGCACGGTCCTGATAAGACCGGGGTCTGTGGTTCGAGTCCACAATGGCCCACCACTGCTTGCAAAAGTTTGCAAATCGTAGCTAATTTTGGCACAAATTT
>CAZUEB010000094.1:0-6063 GCA_964619115.1 uncultured Dehalococcoidales bacterium | reverse complement strand
GAGTGCCAATAGCTAGTGGAGCTCATAGATTGAAATCATTGTCTGACATGCTTCGAGGTAAGCAGGGTCGGTTCCGCCAGAACCTTTTGGGTAAGCGAGTAGACTATAGTGGACGGTCGGTCATTGTTGTTGGGCCTGAATTGAAGCTACATCAGTGCGGCTTGCCCAAGCATATGGCGCTGGAATTGTTTAAGCCTTTTGTTATGCGTCGGTTGATTGAACAGGGTTATGCTCATAATATTAAGAGTGCCCGGCGGCAAGTAGAGAAAGCTAGGCCTGAGGTTTGGGATATCTTAGCAGAAGTGGTCAAAGAAAGACCAGTATTGCTCAACCGTGCCCCAACATTACATCGTTTAAGTGTTCAAGCTTTTGAACCTGTACTTATTGATGGTAGTGCTATACAGATTCACCCTTTGGTGTGTACCGCTTTTAATGCAGATTTCGATGGAGACCAAATGGCTGTTCATGTGCCTCTCTCACAGGCAGCAGTTAGAGAAGCTAGAGAAAGAATGCTTAGCATACATAACATGTTGTTGCCGAGTTGCGGTGAGCCTGTAATGACACCAACTTTGGATATGGTTCTGGGTTGTTATTATCTCACTAATACTAGACCCGGGGCGATGGGGGAAGGGATGGGTTTTTACGATTTTGAGGAAGCTAAGCTTGCCTATGATCTGGGAATTGTCAGTCTGGGTGCTGAAATACAGGTGGGAAGCAAAGATGGAGACGGGCAGAGATTGAAAACCAGTGTTGGTCGGATTTTGTTCAATGAAGTCTTGCCTCCTGAATTTAGATTTCATAATCAGGTAATGGATAAAGCTGCTCTGAAACGCTTGGTGTTAGACTGTTATCGCGCATTGGGTAATATTCCCACAGTTACCATGCTTGACGATCTTAAGAAGATTGGCTTTGAGTATGCCACCAAATCAGGCACTACTATTGCTGCTAAAGATATTGAGGTGCCTCGAGATAAGGCAAAGCTCCTCGAAGAGGGTGATGAGAAAATAGCTGTTATCGAGAGCCAGTTTAACCGAGGACTGATAACTGATGATGAGCGTTACAGCAGCGCAATTCAAGTTTGGACGGAGACCACGGATAAAATCACAGAAACTATCTCCCAATCTTTGGATCGCTATGGTGGTGTCTACATGATGGCAACATCGGGGGCGAAGGGAAATATTTCGCAGATCAGGCAGATGGCTGGCATACGAGGATTGATGACTGACCCGTCAGGGAGAATAATCGAATACCCTATCAAGGCAAGCTTTCGTGAAGGTCTCTCGGTGATGGAATATTTTATATCCACTCATGGGGCTCGCAAGGGATTAGCTGACACCGCCTTGAGAACTTCTGATGCCGGTTATCTTACTCGCCGTCTTATTGATGTTGCCCAGGACTTGATAATATTCGAGGATGATTGTGGCACCGAAGAGGGTATTTGGCTGTTTGATAAAGCGGAGAAAGGTCTCCTGGCGCCTCTCGATGAGCGGCTGGTCGGGCGTCTAGCTGCAGCTGATGTCGTTGACCCAGGTACCGGCGAGATTATTATCCGGGTAAATGAAGAGATTGACGAGGAAAAGGCAAAGCAAATTACCGGTGCTGGCATCACCCAAGTATATGTTAGGTCACCGCTTAGTTGCCATTCCCGCCGTGGCATCTGCAAATATTGTTACGGACGTGATCTTGCAAGAAGAGGGCTAGTGGAAATTGGCACGGCTGTAGGTATTGTTGCTGCCCAGAGTATAGGTGAACCGGGCACCCAGCTTACATTGCGCACCTTTCATACGGGAGGCGTAGTCGGTGCCGATATTACTAGTGGTTTGCCAAGGGTGGAGGAATTGTTCGAAGCCAGGGTGCCAAAAGGCTTGGCTGTCCTTTCTGAAATCGATGGCATTGTAGATGTAATTGAAACTCAAGATGTGCGGAAGATAAGAGTTACCAGTTCTGAATCATATCTGGATGAATATGCGTTGCCGCCGAAAACAGAGGTGGTTGTAAGCGATGGGCAGTGGGTTGAAGCTGGAACAAAACTTGCCACTTTAACAGTCTCGCCTAAAAAATCGCGAAGCAAGAAACCAGCAGTTGTAGAAGAGCATCCGGTGATATCTAGAGTTGCTGGTAATGTCGTTATTGAGGAAGGTAATCTCTATATCAAGTATGAAGAGGTTGAAGAGCGAGAATATATAATTCCGTCTGGGAGCCATATTCGCATTAGAACGGGTGATAGAGTGAAAGCTGGAGACCAGTTAATTGATGGTTCTGTAGACCCTCAGGATATTCTACGCATTATGGGTCGGGATGCAGTGCAACAGTATCTAGTTGAAGAGGTGCAGAAGGTCTACCGCTCGCAAGGTGTGAACATTAATGATAAACACATTGAAATGATTATTCGCCAGATGCTTAGACGAGTCCGTGTAGAATCTCCGGGTGACACTGAGCTTCTTTCTGGAGACCTGGTCGACCGCTTCGAGTACGAGAGTATAAATGCCAAGGTTCTGGCTGAAGGTGGGGAACCAGCTACTGCTCAAACTGTTCTTCTGGGAATTACTAGAGGTTCGTTGAATACAAGTAGCTGGTTGGCCGCCGCTTCTTTTCAGGAGACTACGAGAGTACTTACCGAAGCAGCAATTTGGGGTAGAACAGATAAACTACTCGGACTTAAGGAGAACGTGATTATCGGTAAACTTATTCCGTCTCAGACTTTGCCTAAGGTTAAAGGGCTTGAATCAGAAACTCTGAAACTTGAGGAAGGTGAGTCGGCGGCCCTAGAGCTTGAGGAAGGCGAATCCGTAGAACCACAGGTTGAGGAAGCTGAATCGGAAACCCTGCAAACAGATGTTTCAGAGGAACTGGAGGGTGAGAAATTGTCTGAAATAGAGACCGAGCAAGAGTCGAAATAAATTAGAACTTCGAGACTTGAAAAATCCTCGCCGTGAAGCGAGGATTTTTTATTGGTGGGTCATCTCTATTGACTTTAGTTTGCTTATACTCGATGTGATATAATTTGAGACAAGCCTTGGTTGGCTTCCTGAGTGATGAGAGATAAGGAAGTAAAGACACGGATAGTATCAGGCAAGCCCAGCGTCGATGATGTTTCTCTGGATACTAATCTCCGCCCCAGACGTCTGAGCGATTTTATCGGGCAGGAAAAGGTTAAAGGCAATCTCGAAATAGCCATTACTGCTGCTCAGAAGCGCGGAGAGCCTTTGGACCATGTTCTTCTTTACGGGCCTCCTGGATTAGGTAAAACTACGTTAGCTTACATTATCGCTGCTGAGATGGGCGTCAATATTAGAATTAGCTCGGGTCCAGCGATAGAGCGTCCCGGTGACCTGGCGTCTATACTGACTAATCTTCAAAAAAATGACGGCTTTTTTATTGATGAGATCCACCGACTTGGTCGTCCGGTGGAAGAGATACTGTACCCGGCGATGGAAGATTTTGCCATAGACATAATTCTTGGTAAGGGGCCTGGTGCCAGGAGTTTACGCTTAAGTTTGCCTCATTTCACCTTAATTGGAGCTACTACCCGTTTTGCGATGATGAGTCCTCCTCTGAGGGACAGGTTCGGCGCTGTTTACCGCCTGGATTTCTATGACGAGACGGCTATAAAGGCGATTTTGAAGCGTTCAGCAAGCATTCTCAATGTAGATATAGACGAGGACGGCATCAGCCAGATTGCCTGTCGGGCTAGGGGAACACCGCGAGTAGCTAACAGATTACTTAAAAGAGTGCGTGATTATGCCCAGGTAATGGCAGATGGAGTAATTACTGAAACCGTTGCTGTTGAGGCACTTGCCAAATTGGAGATAGACCGCATTGGCCTGGATGAGATAGACCACAAGGTTATACGTACTATAATTGAAAAATTCGATGGCGGGCCGGTCGGGTTGGAAACCATAGCCGCTTCCATAAGTGAAGAAGCAGATACTATAATGGACGTTTACGAGCCTTATCTTCTTCAATTAGGATTCTTGGAACGGACACCTCGCGGCAGGATGGCTACCAGGCTTGCCTGCGAACACCTGGGAGTTACTTACAAGAAGGGGCAATCATCCCAGGCAAGTTTGTGGTGAAGTTTGCCGGATATTTCACCTCTTTTGTTTTTGTGATGGGCTTTAGAGAAAAATTCGCCACCCTCTTGCTTTCAATTGTCTTATTGCTGTCATCAGCTTGCCATCAGCCGTCTGACATGGCTCTGGTAACCGAAGTTATCGATGGCGATACTATTGTTATTGATGGTGGTTATCACGTGCGTTATATTGGCATAGACGCACCCGAAAGCGGAGAATTATATTATCTGGAAGCTAAACAGGCAAATGAGGAACTGGTAGCTGGCAAAAAGGTTAGACTGGAAAGCGATATTTCGGACAGAGATCGATATGGAAGATTGCTACGCTACGTTTATGTTGACGATAAATTTGTCAATGCCGAGATGATAAGCCGAGGTTGTGCCTGGGCTATAGCCTATCCGCCTGATGTTAAATACCAGGTGTATTTGGAAGCTATGGAAGGCGAAGCCAGGCAAACAAAGCGGGGATTCTGGAGATAGAAAGAAACCCATCTCGTCTTCTCGAGAAGAGTTAACGAGCTGATTTATTGTGTAGTTTTAATTGTTTTTGGTCAGATGCTTTTATTTTCCGTTCCAACAGTGCCGGCCCAAGAACAAGCATCAAGGAAAGCAGGACAAGGAGTAACCAGCCACCGAAGCCAATGGCACTTTTGTTTCCCAAAGCCACTATCACCAGTACCAATATTTCGAGGGTTAATATAGTTCCGACTTTAGCCCAGCGCTGCCTGACGCGGATGAAAGTGGCTGCGGTTAGAGCCAGTACCGCAAAGCTCAAAGCAATCTGGGAAGCAAACCCTTGAAGGTGTTCGTACCATATAAGTGTATTATCTAGCTCCAGCGCTAGCATCCAGCCTATAACTATAGGAATAGGAAGCAGCATTAATGAGGCGAATATCCAGTCTTTTCTAATGGTTTTTTTGGTTATGGGGACTACGACGAGCAGGGCTAATGGAATATAGGCAATGGCTGCGAACCAGGTCCAGTTGCCGGGTAGATATATCAACAGGATGCCGATGACTATAACTGGAGTCAGGCAATAACCCAGCCAGGGGAATAGCCAGGCAGGCTTACCGTGACACCAGCCATAGATTACAGCACAGGCAACTGCAATCACGATGCCCAACAGCCAGATGGTATCTTTCCAGAAATGCAGGGAAAAGAGTGCGGCAATTAAAAGATGGGGTAGAGCGGCGAAAAGAGCCTGGCGCCAGCTACCCTGGCTATATACCTCATACATTTGCCTGGCAACAATTCGTGGAGGTCCCAGGAGATTTGCTGCGGTAATGGATGCCTCTTCTTCAGAGAGCCCTGATTCTATTAGTTCGTGGCTTTTGTCTTCAAGGTGCGTGTTTAACTCTCGCACCACATCGCTTTCGATTGTGCGCTCAAGCCTTAGATGGTCTTTGAGGCTATCTGTGTAGCTCGATTTAGCTGGCATTTCTGTTAACCAGTCGCCGGTTGCATAATTAAAGCCACAGCGGTAGAGAAATCCTGCCAGGTAGCTAATCTTTCGACCATGGCTTTTTGTCCTTTTGCTGTTATGTAATAGTAGCGCCTTTCTTGACCGCTCGGCAGCCTCTGCCATCTACCCTGAAGTAATCCGGCTTTTTCCAGTCGGTGGAGAGCCGGATAGAGAGTGCCTTCCTTGAATTGAAAGTAGCCATTGCTTCTTTTTTCTATTTCTTTTATGATTTTGTAGCCGTACATTGGCTGATTGTTGATCAAGCAGAGAAGCAAAGAGTCAGTACTGCCTTTGAGTAATTCACGCTTGTAATACATTTTGCACCTCGTTTAAAACGTCGGACTCAGTCTAAAGAATAGCATCGGCAAATGTTATCGTCAAGTCCATCCTTATTTGACAAAAGCTATTTTTAGATGTATATTATGACCAGATTCTATCCTCTGGTGGTTATAGCGAGGTGGAACCACCCGTTCTCATCCCGAACACGGAAGTGAAACGCCTCAGCGCAGACGATACTAGGGGGGCAACT
>CAZUEB010000093.1:2602-6065 GCA_964619115.1 uncultured Dehalococcoidales bacterium | reverse complement strand
CCTGGGCAGAATACAAACAAGCCGGCACCATATGCGGCATGCCAACACCCAAAGGGCTTCAAGAAAGTCAGGAACTGACCGAACCCATATTTACACCGACCACCAAGGCCGAGACCGGGCATGATGAGCCTATCAGTAAAAAAGAGATGGAAGACCTGGTAGGAAAAAACACAGCTCTTGACCTCGAGGAAAAGAGCCTGGCTGTTTACCGCTACGCCAGAGAGTATGCCCGAGGACAAGGCATTATCATCGCCGATACCAAGTTTGAGTTCGGTTTCGTCGATGGCAAGCTCATACTGATTGACGAACTACTGACACCGGACTCAAGCCGGTTCTGGGATGTTGCCATGTACACTGTAGGACGGTCTCAACCCAGCCTGGATAAGCAGCCGGTTCGCGATTGGCTGGTAGCTTCGGGATGGAACAAAGAGCCGCCGGCGCCAAAGCTGCCGCCTGAAGTAATCGAGGCTACAACCCGCCGGTATGTTGAAGCATACCAACTCCTGACCGGAAGGAAGCTGCAAAATGTATCTGGCTAAAGTCTATGTAACTCTCAAGCCGACGGTAAATGACCCGCAAGGGCTGACCATAAAGGGGGCACTACACAACCTCGGCTTTGCCTCAGTCGAAGACGTCCGCGCCGGAAAATATATCGAGCTTCGAATCGAAGAGAATGACCTAGCCAAAGCCAAGGAGCAGGTAGATGAGATGTGTCACCAGCTCCTGGCTAACCCGGTTATCGAGGAATACAGCTTCGAACTCCAGCACATCACCTCCTGATTTTAAGTCAGGCTTATTCATTTATCTGGCAAGTTATGCCAGCAGTTAATTACCTTTTTTCGATTTACTTCACTATTCATAAGTGACAACGAGCACAGCTGAACCCAGTCTTAAACAGTCCGAGATTCCATCACTATTGGTGGGAGTTTGAAACTGCAGGCGCACCTGAAACCGCGAGTTCGCAGCACTCACCCTGGTTTGAAGTGCACTTACCAGTGTTGAGGATGTGAAGGAAGCCACTGGTTTCGAGCTGTAAGTGTACATCGCCCCGGTCGGAAAACCCGGAGTGAAATCTTCAGAACCCAGTGTGCCATACTGATGATTATAAACACGCATCCATCCCAGCTTACCAAACGGGTCGCCCAACATGTCACCACTGCTTACATCAAGGGAAGCCGATTTAATAGTGGCGCTCGCCGGTATCCCGGAAATATCGAAGCTCAAAAAAGCCTGCATAGCCACATTTGTGCTAGTGTCCCCAACGTTCGGATACGGATTAGTAGTTCCATCCCCTCTCACATGTCCGTCCTCCGCAGAGCTTGAGTAAAGTGTAACTGTTTTTTCAAGAATGAGTAGCGGTGGTGGCACAAATATCAGGCAAAGCCACGACACGGTCAATGAATTATTGGCTTCTAAGCTTTCAGTCACAGCCCCGCCTACGTCAGCTTCCACAACCAGGGAGTCTGAAGTACCTGAACAAGCATAGGAGTAACCAGTAAAGCTCCGTGTTACTTCCTGCCCCGGAGACAGCGACCCCACATTGTCATTTGCTTTCACGACTCCTTCAACTGACAGCCTTGAGGTGCTTGGCCCGGCTGCTGCGTCACCCTGATTCTTTATCTTATAGGAGATAACATCACCTGAGCGCGAGATATCCGTGATGACCAGGTCCGGCATACCTGCCGCCGGCACTCCTGTAACCAGAACTGTAATAGTGAGGCTGTACCATCCCATAGCATTGGTAGCCGTCAAAGTGTAATTGGTGCTCGTCGCCGGTGATACAAGCGCAGTACCAACAGAGGCAACAGAACCAACTCCAGGGTCGATAGCCACCGATGTCGCACCTGACACATCCCAGCTCAAGGTGGTGGAAGCACCAGCGGATATAATAGGCGGGTTAGCCGTAAAACTATTTACCACCGGCAGGCCAGAAAAAGGTGGTGTCGTTCCCAAAACTGTAACCTGCGTCGTTGCTGTAGTGCTACCAGACGCATTTGTAGCCGTCAGGATGTAAGTAGTGGTCGTCGCTGGCAAGACTATCGTGGTTCCAGAAGAGGCAAAGGTGCCCACACCTGTAATAGTCACCGAGGTCGCATTTGACACATTCCAGCTCAAAACGGCTGAGCTACCGGCAGTGACACTAGACGGGCTAGCGGTGAAAGAATTGACCACAGGTAGGCTGGCAGCAGGCGGTGATGACGCCCCGGAAACTATAACCTGAGCCGTAGCCGTAGCGCTCATCCCAGCCGCATTGGTAGCCGTCAGGGTATAAACAGCGGTGGCGCTCGGCATTACGGCTCTCCTACCTGTCAAAGCCACATTGCCTATACCTTGGTCAATGCTGACTGTCGTCGCCCCAACAACACTCCAGCTAAGTGTCGAAGACTCACCAGCCGCAATGGTTGGTGGGTCAGCACCAAAGGAGCTTATTACTGGCGACTCAGCACTGGTGGTAACTGTAAGTCCTGTCATATCACAGCCAGCGGTAATCATCACCAGCAGCAGAAGTAAAGGAATTAATTTTTTCATGTTTCACCTCCCAAATAATTTAAATTCCCAAAGACTATAATCACATAAGTCACTATTCCATATCAAGGCTGATATTCAATAGTAAGCTTGGTTCTGCCTTCCCCCAATCCCAGATAGTCAGCCTGATTGTTATAGAAATAAGGTTTTTCAAACTGAAAGCGGAGCTGGAAACGAGAGCTGCCAGCGTCGACTCGCTTCTGAATAGCACTAGCCAATACATGAGAGGTAATGGGTTGCGATGGTGTAACTGCAATTGTATATATAGCCCCAAGTACTGGACCAACAACGAAGTCACTAGCCTTTAGAGTCTGATATTGGCAATCATAAACAAGAAGCATACCGAGCTTACTGAACGGCTCGCCATAAATAGCAGCAGCGGTCAAATCAAGCGTGGCCGATGTAACGGTGGCACCTTCCGGTATCATAGAGATATCGAAGCTCACAAAGCCCTGTATAGCCGTGCCTGACTTTGTATCACCTACATCAGGTTCCTGCCCAACATAGCCGTCCTTTCTCACCTGCCCATCCTCTGCACCGATAGAATACAATTCCACTTTATCGGAAACTGCCGCAGCAATCACGACCTGAGCAGTAGCCGTCACAGTTCCAACCACATTGGTAGCTGTCAGAGTATAGGTTGTTGCTTGTTTCGGCATTACTACCCTATTCCCACTCAGACCAACATTGCCTATATCCGGGGCTATGCTGACAGTTGCAGCGTCGGAGACATCCCACATGAGCGTCGAAGACCCACCCGGGGAAATCTTCCCTGGATTGGCGTTAAAAGATTTCACAATCGGCTGCCCAGTCGCTTGAGGAACAACAATGACAGTTGTCAAAATCTCCTTTGACCAATCTCCACCATCATCCTGAACTTTAAACCAGACTGAGTGAGTTCCTTGCGATAAAGATGAGGTTTTAAAGCTCGCCGACG
>CAZUEB010000093.1:0-2502 GCA_964619115.1 uncultured Dehalococcoidales bacterium | reverse complement strand
AACCAGACTGAGTGAGTTCCTTGCGATAAAGATGAGGTTTTAAAGCTCGCCGACGTGCTCAAATCCCCGTCCAGGCTCGACCGCCAGTTATAAGCGGCTATGGTACCATCGGGGTCAACGCCGTGTCCGGTGAAACTCACCGTTTCACCCAGGGCGGCATTGCCTGGAGACACCAAATCAATATATGCCACCGGCGGTTGATTAGACGCCGGTTGAGCAGGCAGGCAACTAACAACTACAGCCAATGCTATAACGATTGGAAATAGCAGCTTTCTCATACACTCACCTCCAGACAAAATTCGAATTACCGGAATTCAATATCATATAAGTATTTTACAATAAATATATTGCTATTTCTTCTCCCTGAGCCTGCGCCTGATGGCATTCTGATATATCACCCTCAGACTGCCGCCATGCAACCTGAATTTCCTTTTGGCTTTTTTCTGTTGCCTTCGCTCAGCCTTGCCATTATTTCCAAAGTCATCTTCCACTTTTAGCTAACCTTATGTCAAGCTGGCAATCGACTTCTTACCTTCTCTATTATTCTGCCCATCGCCTCACCAGCTTTAGCGGTTATAAGCACCGAAGCCTTAGAATCCATCGGCGTAGAAGTCAGGTTGATAATTACCAGCTTAGCTCCAGATTCAACAGCATACATAGGCATATAGGCTGCCGGATACACAATGAGGGTAGAGCCGATAACTATAAAAAGATCACAGTTGCGGGAATGATGGATAGCATCATTTAATGTCTTCTGCGGCAATGACTCGCCGAAGAAAACGGCATCCGGTTTCAAAATACCACGGCAAAACTGACAACCTGGTACCTCTTCCTCAGGCAATCTTTGAATAATTTCCTCGACTGGAAAACGCCTGTCGCAGCCCATACACCTCACAAATTTCATGTTGCCATGCAGCTCAAAGACCTTATCCGGGGAATTTCCGGCTTTCTGATGCAGGTTATCGATATTTTGAGTGACGACAGCTGTCAGCTTGCCAAGCTTCTCAAGTTCAGCAACTGCATGATGAGCCTGATTTGGCTCAGCATCTTTCAGAAGGCTACCTTCAGCCAGCATCTGCCACTGCATTCTCCGCGTCTTCTCACTGCTCATAAATTTCTGGATTGTAAAATCATCCGGGTCAAACTTGGTCCAGATTCCGCCGGGGCTACGAAAATCGGGTATGCCCGACTCCGTACTGATACCCGCACCGGTGAAGACCACAACCCGGCTCGACTCTAGAATAAAGGCAGCAGCTTTGTCAATCAGAAAATCAAAATCCTTTGCTTCCATCACCTGCACTTACTACTCTAATTTTCTAGCTCAATGCTAATTGGCTTTTGCCAAAATGTCAAGATGTTTCCCTTAAAAATTGATAGACATAACCCCAGGCTATCGCTATACTAATCAAGAAATCGGGTAAAAGACAATGAGCATGCCAAATGTCCAGGATATAAAAACTTGTCTGCAAAGCCGCTTAAACACCAAGTTTGTTGGCAGGCAGCTATATTATTACCACCGCCTTGCCACAACCATGGAGGCAGCCAGAGAGCTTACTAAAAAGGGTGCCGATGAGGGGGCTGTAGTCATCGCCGGTACACAGACGGCAGGTAGAGGGCGAATTGGTAGAACCTGGCTATCACCTGAGGGTAGTCTGGCCATGTCAATTATATTCAAGCCTTCTCTGGATAATCTGCCACAGCTTATCATGATAGCCTCCCTAGCTGTAGTCAGGGCTATCAAAAACGTTGCTGGCATCAAGGCACAAATCAAGTGGCCTAACGATGTGCTGATTAACGGCAAAAAGGTCTGCGGCATACTGATAGAAAACGAGGTTAAGGGGGGCAGGGTAAATTTTGCCATCATAGGCATAGGCATAAATGTTAATTTCAACCCCATGTCTTTTCCCGAAATCTCAGAGATAGCCACCAGTCTGTCTCACGAGCTGGGAGCAGAAATATCAGAGGTTGAGCTTACCAGCGCACTGCTGCTTGAACTGGAAAAGTTATATTTGGCAGCTCAAGCCGGAGCACCCGTACACAGAGACTGGCAGGAAAACATGGAGACATTGGGCAGGTGGATACAGGTTAAAACCGGGGGAACTGTGGAGCAGGGCAAGGCTGAAACGGTTACCGAAAAAGGCAACCTTATGCTGCGCCGCACCGATGGCAGCCTCGCCGAAATCGTGACTGGTGATGTCACGGTAATAAAAGAATAAATTACCCCCTGCCTCTTATGTTATAGTGACAGGAGGTAACAGTTTAACTACTTCTTTGGTTGGCTGAACTTGCCGATTATGGGTCCTATCAAATCTATAGGCAGCGGAAACACTATGGTGTTGGTCCGCTCTGTAGAAATTTGAGTTAGAGTCTGGAGATAGCGGAGCTGCATAGCGGCTGGTTGGCTGGCAATAACCTTGGCTGCTTGAGCCAGCTTCTCCGCAGCCTGAGCTTCACCCTCAGCGTGCACAATCTTAGCTCGCCTCTCTCGCTCAGCCTCAGCCT
>CAZUEB010000092.1:2964-6173 GCA_964619115.1 uncultured Dehalococcoidales bacterium | reverse complement strand
AAGCCAACTTCGCGTTCACAAGCGCTTGTTGCTCCGCCTGCTTGCGCTCGGTGATGTCATCCAGAAAATTCAGGGTAGCTGGTTTCCCACCCCAGATTATGGATACGGCATTGATTTCCGCCCACTTGATATTGCCCTTTTTGTCGATAATTCTAAAAAGATAGATTTGAGGAGGTGCCTCACCTTCCAGTCGCTGCAGATGACGTTCAACCACCATCGCTCGTTCATCGGGATGGATAATATCAGCAAAAGATATAGATGCCAATTCCTCTCTTGAATAACCGCTCAGTTCAACAGCCTTGGGATTGGCAAATTTAAGCATCCCGTCTTGAGCCACAACAATCGCCTCATTAGCGTTTTCTACCAGCAGGCGGTATCTTTCTTCTGATGCTTTCAGCATCTCCTCGGCTCGCTTGCGCTTGGTGATATCACGCACGATCTTCCATATACCAGTGGGATTGCCGGCTTCATCAGTCAATAAAAAGGTGCGCAATTCGACTGGAAAAACCACGCCGTCTTTCCGTCGGTACTCCTTCTCGTAGATATCAGAATAACCCCTCTTATGTATTTGTTGCTCAAAAATCTTTGATTCGAAGACGTGCCATTTTTCTGGAGTGATGTCAACATAGCTAATTTTATATAGCTCTTCATCAGAATAGCCCACCATATCCCTGAAAGCTTTGTTAAATTCAATTATTTTACCAGTCATCTCAACAGCGACGAAGGCATCCATCATGCTGTCAAACAGGCGGCGGTAATTGTTCTCAGTTATTCTGACTTGTAAGATTTGCCTCTGGACCTCTTGCTCAAGGTGATCCCTGTACTTCATTATTTCTTCATCTGTCCTAGACAACTCCTCAAAAGACAGAAGGTTTTCCTTGGCTTTCTGAATCGTTCCTCGGCTTGCCATGACATGATGGCCAAACAACTTGATTATGAGTATGTTTCTGCTCTCTAGATAAAGCGCACCAGCCTCCAATATGGCGTACTCTCCTGACTCAAGTTTCTCTTCCCATGGTCCAGACCACAGTATCCGCCCCGCCTGTTTTAATCTCCAAAATTCTGCCGCATCGGTGACGAAACTACCCAGAAAAGATAGCTCGTCTTCGATAGTGAAACTCTTTCCATCCAGTTTCACACAATTGAGCAGATGTTTGAACCAATCTGTAGGTGCTCCCAAAATCTGGAATGAACCGTCTTCAGATTGCTCGATTACTGCAATATTCAGTGCAGAAAGGAGTTTGATTAGCAGAGATACATCCATCATCTAAGTCCAGGAAAAAGAGCCAGCGATAAGCAGTACGAACAAATGCGGATATTACGTCTCCAATTCGGTAATTTTTTTTGCCAGCGTTTCAAAGGCTTCATTCACACCCATACCCGTTTTGGCGCTGGTTTTGATTACCTCCCAACCATCCTGATGCAGATTAGTAACAGCGGTTTCAGCGATGTCCCATTTTCCTGCAAGGTCCCATTTATTCAGCAGGATGAGACAGGGCATCTTGCCCAGAAAATCCTGTGCTATCTTGTGAATATCCAAAGTCATATCGAGTGTATTATGGCGCGTCTTATCCACTACCAACAGGTAGCCGGATGCTCCTCTCAAATAAGAAGACCGGATTTTATGATATTCGTCATTACCTGCCATGTCCCATATAATGAACTCCATTGTCCGACCTTCAACCGTGACGATTTTCTTGTCAACCTTAACGCCAATCGTGGCCTGGTATTTCTCGGAGAAGAGATTCTCTACGTAACGCCGTACAAGGCTAGTCTTGCCCACGGCAAAGGCACCCAGCATGCATATCTTCTTTTTTATCATGGTAATTCCCTGCCCGAAGCTACTATAATCTCTACAAGCGTTTTCACCGATTTGCTGTTAATAAGACCATTATTCGAGTTTTGCATAACTTTATGTGGTTGTAATTTTAAGGGTTTTCTTTACTTACCTCATAGACTCAAGCGTGATAGCGTTGTTAGCCAGCCAAGGAAATCATAATACCAGCTAAGACAATCAACAAACATGCAATACCAGCTCCGATAATCCACCAAAGGATATCAGTCTCCCCGTGTTTTTTACTGAGCTTGGCTTTAGCAGGAGCGGTTATCGTAGATGCTGTGACTGCCCCTTTTGTTTCGCGTTTGGCTTGGACCAGGCAAGCTTCAAGATGATATCTGCTTGCTTCGAATGGAGTAGCGTCTCCGTTGAAGGAATGCAGAATCTGACTTTGCTCAAACTCGATTTTTTCCAGAGCTTCCTCCAAGTCCCTTCTAAACTCCTGTGGTGGATTCCCTTGTATAACGGCAGCTAGCACAGCTTGTGAACCCTGCTCGATCCATATAGTGAAATCTCCGACATTAAGGCTCTGTAGCGCCTGATTTTGCTCAGCACCGAACGAGTCACGAACGAAGTCCTGAATAGCCGTCAACATGCCGGAAACCATATCCACGTCTTTAATTCCCTCTGATGTAGCTGCCACGTGCTGAAGCACCAGGCCCGTCTCTTTATGGATCAGGAAAATTTGTTCCACACGGTAGATAAGGGTGTGCAGCATAACAATTTCAGCAAAAGGTTTTCCCGTACGAAGAGATTCCAGCCTCCATTTCAAACCTCGCCACGATAAAGCATATGTGAGTGTTTCGCTCAGAGATTGGATCATGGTACGAATAGACTCTGAGATGGCTTTCCTCATAGCTGGCCCGATTACAGGAAAGATGGCATCTGCCAAAAACTTTGGGTCTTTCCTAACGGAGTCTCTGATGGTCTGCTCTATTGTGGGTAGAAGAGCCTGAGTTAGTTTCTTGTCTTTGGACGCCCTGATGACGATAGCCTCGGCGAGCACACGGCTCATTTCATCGGCACGAACCCTCGGGTCATCCAACCGTTCCTTAAGCCTGGCAATGTCCAGCTGCTCAGGGCTGAGAAGCAGCGAACGAAGAACGGCCAGTTCATCGTCGGTGCGGCGAGCATTTTTAGCTTGCCCGCTGACATTGGAATTATTCATCGCCGGAATTCTCCGCATCAGCTACATTGAGGTCGTGACTGAGCTTCAGGACCTGTTTCAAAAGCTCTGATATAGCGGCTTTGTCCACCTTTTCGTGGCGAAGTTCTTGCATGTCATTGCTTAGGTCTGACATATTCTTAGTCAGCAACTTGTCATACTCATCTCTTAGCGCACCAAGTTTTTTTGTGGTATCACTGTTTAAAT
>CAZUEB010000092.1:0-2864 GCA_964619115.1 uncultured Dehalococcoidales bacterium | reverse complement strand
CGGATATATTCTTGACCAGCAATTCCTCAAGACGAGCGAACCTCTTGTCATACTCGTCTCTTAGGGCACCAAGTTTTTTTGTGGTATCACTGTTTAAATCGGATATATTCTTGACCAGCAATTCCTCAAGACGAGCGAACCTCTTGTCATACTCATCTTTTAGAGCACTGAATTTCTTTGCGGTATCATTGCTTAAATCAGATGTGCTCCTCACCAGAAGTTCTTCTAAACGGTTGAACCTTCTATCGTACTCTTCCCTTTGGGCGCCAAAAAGGAGTTCTCTTACCTGGTCTACTCTACCTGTGTCTTCTACATTTGCGACTTGCTCTCCAGTGCCTTGAGCGCTGCTCTGGTCAGGGGTACTCCGGCTTATTCGCTCTGAACCTTTATGTCGAGCTTGCTTTGTTTCTTCAGTAATCCCCATCTTGCCATCTCCTCCTGCTGTTATAAAAAACCCGCGCTACATTCACTTGATATCATATTATGTTCAGTCTACCACCTATAGTTAGTCTATTCCCTCCTGCCCTGATTGTCAATGTGTTGTAAGCGTCCATAACATGTTGGATTTTTTGGGGGTCGTACTGGGGGTCACTTGTGGGCAGGTGACACCTAACGTAAAAATGCCATTTCCCGCTCACCCTGAGCTTGTCGAATGGTGAAAGACCATTCCCGCTGTGGTTCGACAGGCTCACCATGAGCGGGGTTCCTGGCTGACCATGAGCGGGTTTGCTTTGGAGTTCAATATGTTTCTGAACTTTTGCATGTGTCAGGCGTATTACATTTTGTCAATTCATCAGGAGCCACGGTTGGTTCTTTTCGGCATTGTCTGAGGGAAAGCCACAAAACAAAAGCTTGGGCTTTTATGCAGGATTTGAAAATTTCTCTGCAATAGGGCATGTGGACTCGGTGGGTAAGTTTGGGAAGTACTGGCGCACAGGCCAGGAGGGGCTTAATCTTCTATGCCGTAGTCGTGAAGGCAGTCGATGAGGTCCTGAACGGTGACGATTTTATCGGTGTCTTCATCTGATATTTCCAGCTTGCGTTTTGGCGTACTGAATTCCTGCTCTATCGCTGTGATAAGCTCCGCCAAATCAGGGGGGTCAATATTGAGGTCGTCGACAAAGGATGCCGAAGGCACTATTGATTCTTCGTCAACGCCAAGTTGCTCTGAAATTATTTTCTTAAGCTTTTCCGGAATGAGTGCCATTCTTTTACTCTCGACATTCAGGCTTGTTCAGTTTTCTTAGCCGCCTTCTTTTGTTCTCCTTGCTGTATACAGGTAGTGACTACTGAACCCAAAACCCCGTTGATAAATTTCTGAGAGGTATCACCACCAAAGCTCTTGGCCAGCTCAACGGCTTCGTTAATAGCTGCTTTCATTGGAACTCTATTATCGAATAAAATCTCAAAAATGGCAAGGCGGAGAACGTTTCTATCTATGGGGGCTATTTGATTGACGGGAAAGGCGGGGGCGAACCTTCGGATTAAGCCATCTATATTTTCTTTGTGCTGCAGAACCCCGTTAACCAGGCTTCCGGTGAAATCGGCAGCTTCATCAGGCAGGGCTTTTTCCGCTAGTAAGCGAGCCAAAACATCCTCTGGCTTATGAGCCGAGCAGTCGAGTTCGTAAAGTGTCTGCAAGGCAATAGTCCTTGCCTGCCGTCTAAATCCGGTCATTCTGCTTCATTTCTCAATAAGTGCACGTGCTGTACCTTTTTAAAGTCGTGGCTTATGCAGCGAAGACATAAGCCAAAGTACTTTGAAATGAGGATGGGTTCCTTGCCGCAATGGCTGCAGCTGGCAGTAGTTTTGGTGGAGAAGCTACACTTCAGCATCTTGGCTCTAACCAGATTTGACCGGGCTGATTACGCGCAGCCGCCACGTCCGTGGTCTAGCGTGTGGGGAACTATCCTCTGCGCCATTTTGTTATTTCGCTGACGGTTTGAGCATTGCTGATGTTAAAAGCTTGTGCTCCGGGGCTAATTCGCTTAATCAACTTGGACAGCGTCTCACCTGGCCCCATCTCAAAGAAGGTGGTTACGCCTCGGGAGATCATGCCTTCAATAGATTGCTGCCATTGAACAGGGCGGACAATCTGGCTAACCAGCTCCTCTTTTATGGCTTCTAAGTCGGTAAGTGGTTGTGCGGTAACATTCGCCACAACCGGTACTGATGGTTTGTTAAAGGTAAACTCCGAGATGGTATTCCTCAGTCTTTCTATGGCAGGCTCCATCAATATGGAATTGAAAGGTCCGCTTACTCTCAACGGGATAATGCGGCGAGCCCCCTTTATCTGTGCTAGTCTCTTGGCTTTGGTCAGGTTTTCCTGAGGGCCGCTGATAGTGATCTGGTCTGGAGCATCGATATAAGCAATCTCGACACCTGTTGAGAAGCAGATGCTCTTGAATACCTCCAGGTCTAAACCGCCCATAGACACCATCCCACCGCCTGCTCTTTGCCCAGCTTCGTTCATTAGTCGTCCTCTTTCACGAATCAGGCGTGCGGCATCAGACAAACTGAGGACGCTGGCAGCTACCAGAGCTGCGTAAATGCCCACGTCGTGACCAGCAACGAAGATGGGTGCTGGCAAGCCGTTGTTGCTAACCTCCAGGGCTGCTCTCAGGCAGGCGACGCTTGTGGCTAATACTGCTGGTTGAACATTGGCGGTCTGCTTCAGGTCCTCCTGGGGGCCCTCAAAACATAGGCGCGATAGCGAGAAGCCCAGAGTTTTATCAACTTCATCGAAAACTTCCCGGGCTGAAGTATAGTGTACGTAAAGGTCTAACCCCATGCCTACAGAGTGGGATTCCTGTCCGGGGAAAACATAAGCGACTTTTATTGCTTCTACCATATCTCCTCCTTGT
>CAZUEB010000091.1:0-6257 GCA_964619115.1 uncultured Dehalococcoidales bacterium | reverse complement strand
TAACGCCCAGGAGGGGTGACCCTACGGAAAGTGCCACAGAAACATACCGTCCTTCCCTGGAAGGATAAGGGTGAAATGGTGAGGTAAGAGCTCACCAGCAGCCGGGTGACTGGCTGGCTGGGTAAACCCCACCCGGAGCAAGACCGAATAGGGGGCTAAAGGGCGCCCGGCTCTAACCCCGGGTTGGTCGCTTGACCTTGATGGTAACGTCAAGGCTAGATGGATGGTCACCGCTCTGAAGCTTTCTTCGGAGTACAGAACTCGGCTTATAGGTTTACTTAGCCCTTTAGCTTATTGAAATGTGCTTATCTTTTGATTTTTGTGTCTAACCTCCCGAGTATTCGAAAATTTTTTAAACTCTCTAGTCTCAGCCAGCGCCGGATTAATAAACTTTTTGTGACGCTACATCGTTTTCTTGTTAGCTGCCATGAATTCTCTGGACCCTCAACTGCGTGATTTTATTCTATTCTGTGTGGACAGGCGCGGTGCTGATTGGCCGGTTCTTTATGATGAAATGGCACTGGTGGCTGGGCAGCGCCTGTTCAAGGGATTGGGTCGTGCTGAGCTTAAGCAACTGGGACTGTCTTTAGCCCTGGGTAGTTTGGATGAGACCCTTGAGATGGTGAGAAGCGCCATTACTCAAGAATAGAAGCTTGAATTTCTTATTTCCACTGTAAACTGCTACAATACCTGTTGTATTTCCTGAATCTACGGAGGCAAATTATGTGTATAAAAAAGGCTTTTCCTGTGTCTGTGGCATTGGCTGTTCTGCTGTTTATATTGCCGGTATTGGGTATCGGCTGCAACTTTCTTCCCGAGAAAGTAGTCACCACCTTTGCACCTGCCGAGACGAATAATCAGTTTTTCTTTAATACTAATAATCCCGATAATGCTTATGTTGAGTTGCCTCCCGAGTTTGATATTCTGGCTGAGGCCTGGCAGCAGTTGTCTGAGGACTATGTGGACAAAAGCAAGCTGGACCCCGAGAAGCTGAGCCAGGGTGCAGTTAAAGGTATGATGGAGGCGTTGGATGACCCTTACAGCGGCTATGTTGACCCGAAGCTTAAAGAACTGGAGATGGCTGAGCTTTCGGGAAAATTTGAGGGCATTGGAGCTGTAATCAGCATCAGAGATGAGCAGCTAACAGTTGTGGCGCCGATTGCTGATTCTCCTGCTGAGAAAGCTGGCATCATGGCCGGAGACAAGATTTTGGAGGTTGATGGCCAGCCTACTTCAAAGATGACTCTTATTGACGCCACTCTTAAAATCCGGGGGCCTAAGGGCACTTCGGTTAAGCTTCTGGTACTCCACGAAGGTGAGAGTGAACCTGTGGAGATTCAGATAGTCCGGGGGGAGATAAAGCTGGAAAGTGTTTCCTTGGAGATGCGCGATGACATCGCCTATATCAGGCTCACCCAGTTCTTGAAATCTACCGGCGGTGAGTTACGAGATTCCCTAAAAGATGCTATCGATAAGGGAGCCAGGGGCATTATCCTTGACCTCCGCAATAATCCCGGTGGTCTGCTTAATGCATCTGTTGATGTGGCCAGTCAATTTCTGGCTATGGGCTTGGTGGCCAAGGTTGTGGATGCTGAAGGAATGGAAAGCATGGTGGGGGTGGAGAGGGGTGGCATAGCTACTCATCTACCACTTGTCGTCCTTGTAAACAATGGTAGCGCCAGTGCCAGTGAGATAGTGGCTGGTGCTCTACAGGACTATGGCCGGGCTAAATTGGCTGGTAGCCAGACCTTCGGCAAAGGCAGTGTTCAGATTGTCCGCGACCTCAGCGATGGTTCAGCTTTGCACATAACTTCTTATCACTGGCTGACTCCCTTAGGCAGGCCAATAGACGAAGTTGGGCTGACGCCCGACTTCGTGCTTGAACTAGAAGATGATGAGCTTGTGGATTGGGCTATCCAGTATCTGAAAGACCAGATTAAAACCGGTTCGCTACCGGTTTTTGCTAGCTGACCTTAACTCTCTATTATATCCTTGGTGCTGGGTATTCTGCCCGCAATGCGTTCATCAAGGCGTGTTGCGGCGTCAAGAGCCCGCGCCAGAGCCTTGAACATAGCTTCAGCTTTGTGATGGTCATCAATGCCGCTGAGAACTTTGGCGTGGACATTAAGCCTGCCCTCAGAGGCGAAGGAAATGAAGAAATGTCGAATCAAGTCAGCGGGCATTTTTTCAATGCTGGCGTCGTTGAAGGAAGCTTCAAATTCTGCATAACCTCTGCCGCCGATGTCAAGGGCTACCATAGCCAGGCTATCGTCCATAGGCACCACAGCATGAGCCATCCTGACTATTCCGCTTCTGTCTCCCAGAGCTTGATTGAAAGCTTTGCCTAAGGAGATGGCTACATCTTCAACCACATGGTGCTGGTCAGCCCCTGTGGCTGATAGCTTTATATCGAATATACCATGCTGAGCTAGTTGGCTTAACATGTGGTCGAAAAACCTGATGCCGGTGGTGATTTCGAATTGCCCTTTGCCATCGATTTTCAGCTCTACTTTTACGGAAGTCTCCTTGGTTTCTCTGGTCACTTTAGCTTCTCTTTCAGCCATGTTGGTCAACCTCGCTTTATTCTCTTCTATAAATGCCACATTAGCATATTTCTTTCAATGAGGCAATCAAGGCGTCAGTATGTTCTGGCTTGCCCGCGCTGATACGCAAGCAGTCTTTTAGCTGCGGCGTATCGAAATAGCGGACAAATATGCCCTTATCTTGTAATCCTTTGTGTATCGTCTTTGCCTTACCATTGAGCACTGAGCAGAGTATGAAGTTGGCTTGCGATGGATAAACTTTTAACCAATCAAGCTGACTTAAACTGGTTAGCAGCCGTTCCCGCTCATCTGTAATAGCCTTAATCGTGCCGCGTAGATAGCCGATGTCCCTCAGTGACTCTAGCGCTGCCACCTGGGCCGCAGTGTTTAAATTGTAAGGCTGCTTTATTTTCATGAGATATTTAACCATGTCGATGGGGAAAATGCCGTAGCCCACCCTTAGACCGGCCAGCCCAGCCCATTTGCTGAAAGTGCGAAGGACTATTAAATTCGGGTACTTTAAAACCAGAGGTGCCACCGTTACACCACTGAACTCAAAATAGGCTTCATCGATTACCACCACCATAGGACTATTCAAAAGTTCCAGAATTGTCTGCTCGGAGGTTACATTGCCCGAAGGGTTATTTGGTGAGGCAATAAAAATGACCTTTGTTCGTTTATCTGAAGCTTCTTTTACTGCGGCGACATCGATGGAGAAATCTTGCTTTCTAGGTATGCTGACTATTTTACCGCCGCAGACGTCGGTGCTGAAAGTGTACATGCCAAAGGTCGGGGGACAGTCGATTACTCTGTCTCCGGGCTCAATAAACAGGCGTAGTACCAGGTCGATTAGCTCATCGCTGCCGCTGCCAGCCAGTATGTATTTCGAGCTTATGCCTGTGTATTCGCCCAGCGCCTTTCGTAACTCTCTCTGTTCGGGGTCGGGATAGAGGTGATAATAAGCATAATTTGCCAGAGCCTGTTTTACTCTGTCTGAGCAACCGTATGGGTTTTCGTTGCCATCGAGTTTGATTATCTTTTCCTGGGGAATATCAATGCGCTGGCTCAATACGTCGCTTGGCTCGATTGGCGTATAGGCCTTCATGCCTGTGAGTCCAGGTCTTATTAATCCTTCGATATCTTCAGGCATAATCATTTCGGCTCTTTCCTGTTGTTAAATCGTATTCTAATTGCTTGAGCATGACCTTTGAGCCCTTCGGCCTCAGCTATGATTATGGCTGCTTGCCCCAGTTTTTTCCCGGTGGCTTCATCCAGGGCGATGACATTGGTGATTTTGAGGAAATCCTCTACGCCGAGTGGAGAGCTGAAACGAGCACTACCTCCCGTGGGCAAGACATGGCTCGGTCCGGCAATATAATCCCCCAGTGCTACCGGAGAGACGCCACCGATGAAGATACAGCCGGCGTTGCGGATTTTCTGGATATAGCCAGCGGCATTGCGTACCATCAGCGATACATGTTCGGGTGCATACAGGTTGACCAGTTCAATAGCTTCGTCGAGGTTATTGACTGTAACTATCATGCCCTGGGATTTTATGGCTTCGGCGGCGATGGTTTGTCGTTCCAACTTTGCCAGTTGTTTCTTGATCTCGCTGGCAACATCCCTGGCTAGTTTGGGTGATGTGGTGATTAAGATTGCTGATGCCCGGGGGTCATGTTCAGCTTGAGCTATAAGGTCGGCGGCGCAGAAGGAGGCATTGGCAGTGTCATCGGCTACAATGATGACCTCGCTAGGACCAGGAAGGCTCTCTATAGCTACTGTCCCGTAGACCATTCTCTTGGCTGTGACCACAAAAATGTTGCCCGGACCGCAAATCTTGTTCACCTTCGGCACCGACTCGGTGCCAAAAGCCAGCGCGGCAATAGCCTGAGCCCCGCCTGTCTTAAAGATGCGATTGACCCTGGCGATATCGGCTGCTACCAGGGTAGCTGGTGGAACTCTGCCATCTTTCTTTGGGGGTGTAGCCAGTATTATTTCTCTCACTCCGGCTACACGGGCCGGAATGGCGGTCATCAGCACTGTGGATGGATAAGCAGCGGTGCCGCCGGGCGCATAAATGCCCACCCTGTTTAATGGGCTGATTTGTCGCCCCAGGCCCTGGCTGAGGAAACTGGATTCAAGTCTTTGTTTACACATGGAGTGAAAGTGTTTTATTCTATTTGCCGCTAACTTCAGCGCCGATACCAGCTTCTTATCCACCTTCTCGTAGGCGTCCGAAATCTCGCTTTCACTTACCTCAAAGGAGCTAATTTCAACCCCGTCCAGCTTCTTGGCGTAATTGAAAAGCGCTTTGTCGCCTTTGTCCCGTACCTCTACAAGGATGTGTTCGACTATCTCCTCCACCGATGGCTCTTTGCTCTTTACTCTTGTTTCAGACTTCGTAGTATGTAGGGTGAGTCCGCAGGAGGGGATTTCCCTGGTTAATAGAGGCCTTGCCTTTTGAAAGCCTTTGACTATTTTCATTTTAATTACTCTCGACTGCCCGGCTGAAGATTTCAACCAGAGAGGCTATCTTCTCTTTTTTAGAGGAGGACTCCAGGTTGTTCTTGTTGCCGATAAGACAGGCTGTCGATTGGAAGATTGTGTCTATAATTTTGAGGTTGTGTTTAGCTAATGTTTGTCCAGTCTGAGTGTTTTCTATCAGCAAGTCAGCATCTTCAGGCAGGAAGGCTTCACTGGCTCCCCAGGTAGGAATTAGTTGATATCGACTGACATGGTTGTCACGAAGATATTTATCTGCAATGTTTATGTATTCGGAGGCCACTCTGAGTGGGGATAATTGACCAGCCTGTATTAATTGCTTCAAATTATCAATATTAGTCATGGGCAACTCTTGACTAACTACCGCCACTACTTTTACCTGACCGAAGCCGAGGTCTGCCAACTCTGTAACCGGACTTGAAGGGAAACGGCAGAGGTGTTCCATGAGCCAGTCTTTACCTGTTATCGCCAGATCGAAGTTTCCGTTGGCTACTTGAAGTGGCATGTCCTGTGGTCTGATGACCTTAACATTAACCCAATCCATATTGAAACGTGGACGCCTATTCACTCTGTTTCCCGAATAGCCTTGCAGCTCCAGTCCAGCTTTGTTAAGGAATTCTGTGGTCGGAGATTGCTGATGTCCGTCAGGAAGAGCCAGCCAGATTTTTTCTTCGTTGAAATCAGGGCGAAAATTATTGGTGTTTTTTGACACTTCAGGTTTGATTTTTAACCATGGCTTATCTTTCAACTCAAGACCCTGGCTTAAGCAGGCTACTATCTGGCTGATGTTTTTGGTTTGCCAGCTCTCTTGGTTAGCTATAAGAAAAGCATTAGAGGATAGCAGAGTTTTCAGGGGGGTTAAGCTCTGTGCTTTTATTTCCTGTTCATTCTCTGCCCATAGCAAAACCATGTCGGCATTCTCCGGCGGATATACTTCAGCGGCCCCCCATACTGGAAATATCCTGAATCTCCTAAGCCTGAAATTGAGAGCTGCAGTCTCTGCCAGATTGGGATACTCAGACACTATTCGCCAACTATATTGTCCCGCTGACAAATCCTGTAGGCTGGATATGTTTCCATAGCGACTGGCGGTTAAGTAGAGGTCTCCTTTGCCATATTGCAAGTCGGCTACTTTGAGCAGGGCACTGGTAGGGTATTTAGCCAAAAGCTCTTCAATCCAGTCCAGGCTGCAGATGCCTAAATCGTAATTGC
>CAZUEB010000090.1:0-6298 GCA_964619115.1 uncultured Dehalococcoidales bacterium | reverse complement strand
CCGGGGGCGATTTTGGTGATATTGAACGAGAACAGACCATGTGGGAAGATAACTCCCTCTGGCTTACCAGCCGCAGGCAGTGTCCCTTCAGACACCGCGGTCAGACCGGTTATCCAACCGTCATCGACACTAAACGTTACCGTGCCGGTTCCAGTGGAAGATGCGACCGGAGCGAAGCTGTTACCCCCGGGATAGGCAGCATCCAGCCACGGCACATAGTCAACATTATCGGTAACCTTATCACCCTGACTGCCCACGTTGAAGGTGTTTCCGGAGTGCTCCGGACCATTGGCTGAACCCCACCAGTTGTTGGTGGCATCTACGGTAACTCCCGTGCAGTCATTCTTAACACCAAAGTCAATGTTGCCAACAACATTACTGTTATTAATGGCTACAGCTGCTGGGCTGGGCTGCGTGCCCATCCAGTTCTCAAGCCACAGTCCAATGGGATTACCGGTAAGTGTTGAGTCCATGATGGTAACAGAGCTACTGGCTCCCTTTATATTGATGCCGGCACCCTTCTCAGCAGGTGCTGCCGCATCTTGTCCGTTATCCTGCGCAGTGACACCATCAATTGTTCCCACGCAATCCACAAGCTCGATGCCGAATCCGTACCACGGACCCTCTTGTGTATCACAGTCATAGTTGGTATAACCGCCAGCGTTGTTGTTAAAAGCTCCGCCGGTGATGCTGAGGGCACTGATGGAGCCCTGGCAATTGAACCCTATGTGTTTATTATCATTGGCACTCGTATCGATGAGCGTAACAGTGGTCGCGGCTTTGCCAGGACAGAAGTATATGCCCCTGTCTCCGTTATCGTTGCCAGCACAGTCTGTCATTGTGACCGTGTTCACATCACACTCGAAGACGAACCCATGACCATAGTTGTCGGTGACAACCACATCGTCAAACACAAGCGTGTCCAGGAAAGGCTCATGTTCATATAGGTTCGTGTTGCGTATGCCATAGTCGCCGCCCTTGACAGTCATCCCCTCAATCGTCACGTTAGGAGCTTCGTTCCAGATTACGGTGCAATGAGGGCCGCAGGGGGGGCCGTTCACACAACTGTATGTGTGTTTTGCATCCAGGATAGTGGAGCCGCTGCCAGCGCCGTTCAAGGTCAGGTTCTTGTCGATGTAGATGCAGCACTTGCTACTGTCCCAGGACGCATCAACATCGTACGTCCCCGCCAACACGTTGATGGTGCCGCCTGGAACTACGGCATCAACACCAAGACTTATCGATGAAAAAGGTTCGTTAAAGTTCCCCCTCGCCGGATGGGCTGTGTTAAAGCTACTAGCAGCATCAATAAAGATATGGCTTCTATTGCCAGTTAGATTAGCACAAGCCGCTGCATCCGCCGCTCGCCTATCCAAAACATAGGCGTCATTATTAGCCGAAGACATTCCTACAACGCTCTGCTGATAGTCAGGAACGTAATACGCAGTATTCCAAACAATATCCCATTCGTTATGGGTTGTTCCCCATTGGTTGCCGCTTACCGTCCTTTTATCCGCATCCTCCTGGCCGCTGGTGTAGTTCATTATCCCGCCCTTGGTGTCGTAAATGATGTTGTCGCTGACGGTGGCGGTATTACCGTACTGGACAACCACACCATTGCGGGTGTTGTGAATGATATTGCCGGTGATGCTAATACCCGTGGTGGTGCCAGTGCCAACGGTGATGGACACACCATTCCAGGTGCTCATGAGACCACTCTGAGCAGGCACATAAATCGTATTGCCTGTAATGGCAATCCCCGACAGGCCTGTGCCGCTGGGAATGCGAATCAGGGCGACTCCCAATTCATTAAATGGAGTAACCATTGCGGGGAGTGCGTTGTGGGTAATCTCCAGGTTCGAGATCGTCACGTTGCTTGCGGTGATCTCAAAGATCGAGATAGCAGTGGGGTTGGTGCCCTGCAATTTAGCACCCCCACCGACAGGTCCGGAGATGGAGATGCCTTTATTCAAGACAATGGTGCTAGCGATGTCATACGTCCCCGCCGCCACATTCACCGTGCTACCAGCCACGGCATCGACGCCATCCTGGATAGTGCCGAAAGCATCATAGCCGAAGACGTGCCCGTCAACTACCTCACCCTCATATTTACCTGCCCAGTCGTCGTCTACCCACACTTCTGTGGGAGTTCCCTGAACAGCAGCAACATTACCCCACGTTATGGTGCCGCCGCCAGCGGCAAATTCCCAGTTCCCGACGAACACAAAAGGACTGACTGCTGTTTTGTCCACCGCTGCTTCGGGAATGTCTTGATACTTGGGGGCATCGTACATCTGGAACCACGTCATTGCCGCATTATTCAAAGGGTTGCTGGTCTTATGCACACGCTGAAACGCAGTAACCCGGAAACCATTGCCCGGCCCTAAGTCATGGAATATCATCTTAAAGTCAAATGTGTCATATCCCGCATCGCCTGTGCAATGATATCCACCATTCGCGAGTTGTGACCCTGCGTTCTGATACGGTGTGTTCCAGCCGAAACTCGGCCCTTGGAACTGCCCGGGCACGCCGGCATTGCTGTCGGCATAGTACTGCTGGCCAAGATAATATAGCGCCTGATTCCAGCCTGCCCACAACTGGTTCATCCATGCGGAGTTTCGAGGATTTATGCACGGCCCAATGCTTGTCTTGTTGGTGATGCCCAACTGGAAACCTGTTTTAAAAGTTGGCGCTGGCAAAGGCGGTGTATACGGACTGCAGCCCCAGTTTCGCGTACGGCTGTCCTTCATATCCACGTTCATCACGTACAGGGTCAGGTCGCCGGCAGTTAAGTCAAAAGCTGCAGGGTATATAATCCCAGAGCCCCCACACCACTCCCCTACCCCTGTCGTTATCGACCCTCCAGAAAACACAAGGGAACCGTCTGCCTTCACCGGGCTTGCCGGCACAATCACCACCCCCAGCCCCACCACCAGCACAAGCACCATCCACACCGAGAAGAACTTCCAGACCTTTAATTTAGCCATTTTTGTCCTCCTTACTTTCACTGGCTTTAGACAAAAGCCACTCATGCCTTTCATAAACTAAAAACCGACCCATTTTAGAGTCGGTTTCACTATTGGCTCGGTAGCAGCTAAGTGACCAAATTTCCGCTGATACTTCGTCGCCCCCCCATCTCTACACTTACTGAGCTATTTCGAGTTAATTGCCCCCTTGACAATCATCTTGAGCCCCAACTGGACCCAAAATGCTCTTCACAGCATCAAGCTTTAAAATACATGTTTTTCGTATACTATTATTAGTATACGAATACTCTCTTAACTATCATATCATATCTTAAGCGATTGTCAATAGCTTCGTGGGAGTTTTTTGCTGTTTTTGCAAAATTCGTCCGATTTCGGTAATATTCAAGCTTTAAGAACTGGGCGGAGGGAGTTAGATTGACTCCCGCCAGCCCTAGAGGCAAGAATTTTTAGATAGGAGAAAAAATGCCACATACTTCGCCTGTTGACCAAGATTACGACCTGCGGGTGTTGCTGAACCAGGCACAAAACCTGATGATGAACGCCAGGGATATAGAACTGACGGAATACGGCACCACAGCCATGCAGGCTGCAGTGCTGTTTATTACAAACTCCATCGGCGAGGAGGCAATCCCTGCTGAGATATCAAGATGGCTTTTACGCAAGCCTGCCACAATATCTGGTCTCCTGGACAGAATGGAAAAGTCAGGTCTGATAGAGAGAGCCAGGGACCTGCCCAGAAAAAACCTGGTCAGAGTCAGGCTTACCGAAAAAGGAAAGCAAGCCTACAAACAGTCGCTTAAGAGAGAGTCTCTACACAAGATAATGTCCTGCCTGTCTGAGGAAGAGCATCAGCAACTGGCGTCAATCCTACTGAAACTGCGCAACAGAGCCACCGAAGTACTCAAACATAGAGAGGAAATACCCTTCCCAAAATCCTCTGAAACTCGAGGTCAGAACCATTAGGAGAACTTCAGGAGCCACGAACTAGCATGGTTCAGCACTGAGGACGACCTTTCAGACGGTGTTGCACTCAGCTTACCCTGAGCCAGATTCTTCGCTATGCTCAGAGATGACAGAAGGCGAAGGACTCGCAATGACAGCCAATTGTTTTCGGAACTCTCTTTTTTCTATATTCACTGGCATTTGATATAATATGTTGTGGAGCAAAATATGAAGCCGAAATGGTGGCAAGGCGGTTTATTCTACCTTCTAATTCTACTGGCTATAATAGCCCTGGCTTTTAGCCTTCTGCCAACTACCAGTAAACCGAAGGAGGTAGACTTCTACACATTCGCCGAACAAGCCAAGCAGGGAGAAATCGACACTATTCAACAGGATGGGGCTCTCCTCATCGGCATGAAGGGCGATGAAAAGAAAATTGAAGCCTCCTTCGTAGGCAGCACCAAGGAACTCATGGACAGCCTGAAGGAAGCCGGGATAACGCTTGGCGAAGACGGGGTAAAATTCACAGTCAAATCTGGCGGCTTTGACTGGGGCGGAGTATTAATCAGCTTCGTTCCCCTACTTCTATTCGGTGCATTGCTCTTTTTCCTCTTCCGCTCAGCGAGAGGTGCCAATACTCAAGCCTTCAATTTCGCCAAGAGTCGGGCTCGTCTGGCATCTGCCAATAAGCCTACCGTCACCTTTGCCGACGTTGCCGGAGTTGATGAGGCAAAGGGCGAACTCCAGGAGATAGTTGAGTTCCTTAAATCACCTCAAAAATTCCTGGCTTTAGGAGCCCGTATACCACGAGGTGTTTTACTGGTAGGACCACCTGGCTGCGGTAAGACTTTAATAGCCAAAGCTGTTGCCGGCGAGGCTGGGGTTCCCTTTTTCTCCATCAGCGGCAGTGAATTCGTGGAGATGTTTGTCGGCGTCGGTGCTTCCCGTGTCAGAGACCTTTTCGAACAAGCTAAACGCAATTCACCATGTATCGTATTCGTTGACGAGATAGATGCTGTGGGCAGGCATCGTGGCGCCGGTCTGGGCGGAGGCCACGACGAACGAGAACAAACCTTGAACCAGATATTGGTGGAGATGGACGGATTCGATAGCAGCACCAACGTAATTGTCCTATCGGCTACTAATCGTCCTGACATCCTTGACCCGGCTTTGCTGCGACCCGGCCGCTTTGACCGCCATGTTGTCATTGACCAGCCAGACATAAATGGTCGCAAAGCCATACTACAGGTACACGCTAAAGGCAAACCTCTGGCCAAAGATGCTAATCTGGAAGTGCTTGCTAAACAGACACCCGGCTTCAGCGGCGCCGATTTAGCCAACCTGCTAAATGAGGGAGCTATTCTGGCAGCCAGACGTGACCGCAAAGATGTCGGCATGAAAGAGCTGGAGGATTCCATTGACCGCGTTATCGCCGGTCCCGAAAAGAAGGGGCGCATTATCAGCCAAAAGGAAAAGGAAATCATCGCCTATCACGAGACAGGCCATGCCCTAGCAGCCAAAATGTTGCCCAACGCTGACCCGGTACACAAAATATCCATCGTAGCTCGAGGCATGATGGGAGGCTGGACTCGTTTCCTGCCTACCGAGGACCGCCACCTGTGGACACATTCACAGTTCGAGGATAGACTGTCAGTAAGCTTAGCCGGCCGAGCTGCCGAAGAGATTATATTCGGCGAAGTAACCACCGGAGCCCAGAATGACCTGGAACAATCAACTAACCTTGCCCGAAAGATGGTAACGGAATACGGAATGAGCGATAAGCTGGGCCCGCGTACTTTCGGTAAACGAGAGGAACTGGTCTTCCTCGGTCGTGAAATCCATGAGCAAAGAAATTACAGCGAAAAAGTGGCCGAACAGATAGATGATGAGGTCAAAACACTCATTCAGAATGCCTATGACACTGCGAAGAAGATATTGAGCAAGAATAAAGAAAGGCTGAAGCTGATTGCCGAACGGCTCATAGCCAAGGAGACCATAGAAGAAGCAGAATTTGAGGCCTTGCTCAAAGAACCTATTCCTTCACCTGAATTACAGGCCACACCAGCCTCCTGAGAGTCAAGCTCCAAACTGCAAATCTCTAAATCCTGAACAAATCCAAACGACGAAAATCCAAAGCTTAAGACAGCTTCCTAACCCTTAGTCATCCCGACCCCCGCTGCCATCCTTGGGAAACCCTTCGCCTTTGTCATTGGGAAGCCCTTCGCCTTTGTCATCCTGAGGGAACGAAGTGACCGAAGGATCTGTCTCATGATAAACCCCGTGACCGAAGAACCTCACTTGGGTAAAGTCTGCTAAAGGTAAAGGTACAGATTCTTCGCTTAGCTCAGAATGACAGGAGAGGGCAGAAG
>CAZUEB010000089.1:0-6345 GCA_964619115.1 uncultured Dehalococcoidales bacterium | reverse complement strand
GTTGAGCTATGTCGAAGAAGATGTCTGAAGACGAAATTCGCGAAATAGCCACGCATAGAGTGCGAAGAAGGAGGGGATTTTACGCCCATTTGACGGCATACATACTGGTCAATTTGATGCTCTTAGCAATCTGGTACTTTTCAGGCGGCGGCTATTTTTGGCCCATGTGGGTGCTGTTGTTCTGGGGAATAGGACTGGTGTTCAATGCCGTAGCCGTCTTCGCCAAGGGTGACATTGGCTCAGAGAGGGCTGCTATAGAAAAAGAAATAGAGAAAATCAAGAAAAGCGGCGTTTAGCATGTGACCCCTCTGCTAAACCGGCGAGTTGAATCAGCCAGCTCACGTAATCCCCTGAGCCAGGCGACCTTCGAACTCACATAACATTTACAATCACACTTCCCCAGATGGTGAGAAGCACGTTACCGAATGCGTATGGTGCCGCATAGCCAATTGACGGCATGGTGCTTTCAGCCTCTTCCTCCAGCGAATTGAGAGCCGCTGTGATAACTCTCGCTCCAGCCACCGCGCCCAGCAGTAAAACAGGATTCATTTTGAGCACCCGTCTCCCAAAAATTAGAGCCGCAATCATGGGAAGGAGTGAAAGAACTATACCGGCGAGAAACAAAGTCAAACCAGTTGTCTGAAAAGCCTGTACCGCCTGGACAGCGGCTGACAAGCCGACACAGGCAATAAAGAGATTCAATCCGAGGTCAGTTAGGAGCCACTGACCACCGCTAGGAATCTGGCCAAAGGTGGGATGTATGGAACGTAACCAGCCAAATACTAGACCTGCAACCAGAACACCCCCACCGACACCAAGGGTTATGGGCAATTTGCCGACATGTATAACAATCAGACCCACCAGTGTCCCCAGCGTAATGCCAAGACCGACCATGACCAGGTCTGTTATGGCAGTAGGACGCTCAGGATAACCCAATAGCGTGATCACCCTTTCGATATCTCCCCTGGCACCGATTACCTGAAAAACGTCGCACTTATGCACTACGGTATCCCTGGTTATCGGTATCTCACGTCCCTGCCGCGTTATTCTCCTTAAGAAAACCCCGCGTGCTTGTTTGTTCTGGCTCAGCTCACCGAGAGTCCTGCCCACAACATCACGATTAAGAACGCAAATATCCATCACCTCGCCCACCATCTCTGTTACAGCGCCTATATCAACTTCAGGGCCAATCACCCCAGACGCTGTGATAAATTGTTTGCAATGCCCTGAAATTACAACTATGTCTCCTGCTTGAATCACCATATTCGTTTCCCCATCCATCACAACACCAGCACGTTTCAGTCTACTAACAGCGACTCTATCCGGGAAAAGCGCCTCTAGCTCTGCCACCGTCTTACCAGTCACATTCTTGCTTGATACTTCATATGCTCGAAGTTCTAGCTGTGCTGACCACGAGAAAAGCTCTGGCTTGTCGGCAGGAACTGCTCCGCCTGACATTTTTGCTGCCAGCTTCTTAGCTTCCTCTTTCAGGTTTATCCTCCAGAAACCGGGTATCATTTTCAGAAAAACAATCGTTCCCGCAGTGCCGAAAATGTAGGTTATGGCATACCCCACGGCGACATTTGTATCCAGCGTTGCCTTCTGCGCATCGGAAATAGGCAATTGGCCTATGGCGCCTTCCGCCGTTCCGATTGCCGCTGATTGTGTCACGGAGCCGGCAAAGAAACCTGCCGTTGTCCCCTGGTCAAAATGTAAGAGTTTACCCAGGAGTATGGCTACACCCAAAGCCACGAAAGCCGTTACCAGCGAGATATAGATATAATGAAGCCCCTCTTTCCTGAGTGCGCCGAAAAACTGGGGGCCAACTTTATATCCTATGCCAAACATAAAGAGGGCAAAGGCAACCGTCTTCAAGAGTGCCGGCACCTCGACATTCACCTGTCCCAGAACAAGTGCAGCCAGAAGCGTGCAGGTAGTTGCGCCAAGGCTGAATCCGCGGAATTTAAGCTTACCGGCGGCATAACCAATAGCGAGTGCCAGAAAAATCAATACCTGCGGGTTATTTCTGCATACACTAACGATGAATTCCCACATGGCCGCCTCCTCAGTGCAATATCAAGACTCCCATGCTACTTCTTCTTTTTTGCTAATTCCCACTTTTGATAATACTCCGCCAACAGCTCACTTATACCCCTGCCGATTGCTTCATAAGTGTTGTTGGAGAGGTTTGCCAGAGAGACACGAACCGACATATTCGGTGCATCAAAACCACCACCATCCATCAGTACAACAGATTTACTTTCGGACAACTTAACCACGAAATCAATCGGCTCGTAGTTCTTTACCAGATAGTTGGCGAATTCCTTACCATACCTCGTCCGGGCAAGTTCCGGAATGTCAATTGTCGTGTAATAATGCGCATCATAACTGTTCTCGGGGCAGGGTATACCAATGGCATCATAAAGGGTCTTGAACCTGTGGCGTACAATATATTGGGCGACTTTCTTATACTCGTCTTTCTCATCCAGCAGACAATAAAGGGCAAAGAGTGCCATCAGGACCTGTTGGGGTGTAGATAAGCCGGCGGTATGATGTAACGCCACACTACGGCTGTCAGCCACCATCCTGTCAACGAGTTTCATCTTATCAGGGTTGAGAACTACCGTACTGTAACGGTCATGTAATACCTTTTTATCTCTATCCGGCAGGGCGGCTATCATTTTATCGAAAACGTTATCTTTGTGGATGCCGATAACACCAAGTCTCCAGCCTGTAGCACCGAAGTATTTAGAAAAAGAATATACCAGTATTGTATTATGCGGAGCTACGGCGGCGAGCGAACGGAAGCCGTTAACAAAGGTGCCATAAACATCGTCCGTGAGGATTATCAGGTCTTTTCGCTTGGTCCGCACGATTTCCGCTATTGTGTCCATGGTGCTACCTTGCATTGCCACGGATGTAGGATTGGAAGGATGCACCAGAAAGAAAGCTTTTACTGATGGGTCAACCAGTTTCGCTATTTCCGAGTCAGGATATTGCCAGTAGAGACCTTCACCCTGTTCAATCTTCAACTCAACAAACTTGAAGTCACTCAAACGGGGAATCTCAATATAGGGTGTAAATATCGGCGTTCCAATAGCTATTTTATCTCGCTTGTGAAGCAATCTGTTTTCCATCAAACTGGTAAAGATATAGTCCATGGCAGCCGTTCCACCTTCAGTGGCAAACAGGTCAAACTTGCCTGGAGGGTTGCCGCCAAACATCTCCTGTTCCAGGTATTTGTGGACGATTTTCTCACAGTTGATTAGCATCCTATCAGGTTCTGGATAGTGGTCACCCACTATGCCATCAACCATCTCAAAAACGAATTCGTCTGTGTCTATGTTAAGTACATCGCGCACGTATCTCATTGCATTGTTTAAGAAACTGACGCCGGGCACATTCGAGTTCTTAGCCACAAATTTCCCGAACCTGTCTGTTATACCGCCTTTTTCCGGTGCTCCCCCAATAGCAGGCAGGTCAACAACACGCAAGGATTCTTCAAGCGCGAATAACCCCAGCTGAAAAAAACCAGAGCGAGGTGTAACCGCCACCCAGTTCGGATTACCGCGACCAGCATTCAACATCATCCTTTCATGATGTGTCTTGGCTATCTTTATCAGTTTATCCTTCAGCTCAAAGGGACTTAGTTTTTCGTAAAGTTTCTCCTCCGAAGGCTTCATGACAACCACCTCCTGCATAATCTGGAATTTTTTACAGTCGTCACAGATTGTTTCATATCCACTGCGAATTTGCAAGCGCCTTAAACATAGACTTGATAGTAACCAGGCACGACGAGAGCCAATTCAGTCGAGGACAATACCCTATACGCCCATACACCATCATAAATCGATTGACGCAAATTCACACCCCTGATAGAATGACAAGTTAGTAAACATTAAAATCATGATTAAATCAATTACCTCATGGAAAATAGTTGTCCTTCTTAAAAGGACAATCCAGGAGTTCACCACCGACAATTGTCCGCTGCTTGCGGCAGCCGTTTCCTATTACCTGCTCCTATCCATATTCCCTTTCCTGCTGGGGATAATATCATTGTCCAGTTTCTTCGTAGACAAACCGGCACTGCAGGAACAGATATTTCAGGCTTTCAAATATTTAATTCCTGTATCGCAGGATTTCATACTGAACATCACAAACAGTGTTATCAATGAGCGGGGGACTATAGGTATTATAGCCGTTATACTCCTGCTTGTGGGCTGTGTTGGATTCTTCAACGCATTGAGGAAATCACTGAACACAGCCTGGGGAGTTTACAAATCCAGCTCGCTAATACGCACTCAACTGACCAATTCCGCCATGATTCTGGGAGCTGTCTTGCTACTATTCATTTCTCGTTTCATAGCCATAATCCTGAACGCCAGCGAAAATATATTGGGCACAATAGCAGAACAACCAATTATCCATTTAGTCCTGTTGCATCTCTTTATCGTTATAATTAATATCGCTCTTGCTTTTTCAGTATTTCTTATCCTTTACAAATTTGTACCCGAACGCCGAATCAGATGGAGAGACATTTGGGTCAGTGCTCTGGTAGGTGCAGTTTGTTTTGAGATAATAAATATTCTATTTACTCTATACCTGGATACATTCAACCCCTATAGCCTGATATACGGTTCCCTCGGAGCTATCATCGCCCTGCTGATATGGACGTACCTCTCCGCCCTTATCTTTCTCTTTTTCGCCAAAATTGCAGCGGTTAACTTGAGGATTAGAATCGAACAACCATAACAAAACGCTTCGATGGAATGCTTCTTCCGGGAAGTGGTATATACTGCCTGAGATAACCGAGCTTTAATCTATTGCCTATAAGAGCCCTTCTGTTTCTCGCGCAGAGCCAGGTTAAGTGCCAGAAGTACACCACCAATCGCGGCACCGAAAAGGAATATAGCGTGGAAGCCGGAAACGAAAGCCTCCGGAGGCAGTGCATGAGCGTTAATACCTGACGGCGAAATGCCCTGGCTGGCAATAACCGAAAGAAAGATGAGCGTAAAAACTGCAATGCCCATCACCGCCCCAACATTCCTGACCGTAGTCACAAGGCTGTTAGTTACACCTTCATTGCCTTTGGCGCTCATGCCCATAATGAAACTGAAGTTTGCCGGCATTATCAGCCCGATTCCAATTCCTTCAAGGGCTAGGGCTATGATTATGTAATACAGACCTGTCTTGGCGCCCATTAAAACAAACATCAAAAATGCTGCGATAAGCACAGCCGACCCCAAGATGCAAATGGGACGAGAGCCGATTCGCCCAGAGAGCAGGCCAGCAATCGGACCGCATATCATCATGAAAATGGCAGGCACAAGCAGGATAAGCCCGGCGATATTGGTAGCAAAACCTTTTTCCAACTCGAGATAGAAGGGAAAAGCATACCAGGAACCCTGACCGATTAGAAGAATAAGGAGGGCAACAGTGACTGCCATAGTAAAATTCATATTCCGGAAAAGTTTGATATCGATTAGAGGAAATTGAGTCCTTTTTTCGTTAATAATGAACCCAGCCCATGCCGCCAGGGAGACAACAATGGTTATAAGGATACGCCAAGACAGCCATCCAACATTATTGCCCATATTCAAAAAGAAGATAAGGCTGACAAGAGCAACAAGTAGAAGTGCGGCTCCAACCATATCGAACTGCCCTTTCCCGAACTCCCCGGTGTCTCTGGGCAGTACGGAAATACCGAGTACAATAGCAATGACACCTACAGGAACGTTTATAAAGAATATCCAGTGCCAGCTGTAGAACTGAGAAATAAAACCACCCAGAGGAGTGCCGGCAGCTAGCCCCACAGCAGCGAAGGTAGTAAGTACGCCGAAGGCAGTGCCGCGGACTTTCTCCGGCAAATATCTAACAATCATAGCCCCACCGATTGCTTGCAGCATCGCAGCTCCAATCCCCTGAATAACGCGAAAGCCTATGAGCAAATAGATATTTGAAGACAGTCCGCATAACAGCGAACCGATTGTGAAAGTAGCGAACCCGGCAAGATATATCTTCTTATAACCACGTATATCTGCAACTCTGCCAAACATGATAAGCGTACTCGAAAGAACCAGCAGGTATGCCATCGCCACCCAGGAAACGGTGGCAATATCACATTGGAAATATTTCGAAATCGTGGGAAGAGAGATATTAACGATAGTGGCATCTAGCGCTCCCATAAAAGAGGCAAGCGAAATTAAGACTAGAATAAGCCATTGATGAGAGCTGCCTTTGGAACGACTAGTTGAACTCATAAAAAGCTGCCAGAAAGAAATGATTAGTTAACAGATACTCCTGCTTAATTGCAACAATATAGAATAATCAGAGAAAGAATGCAAT
>CAZUEB010000088.1:0-6356 GCA_964619115.1 uncultured Dehalococcoidales bacterium | reverse complement strand
ATATTATGTCAAACACAATACTACCTTGACTCGCCTTTTTCCGTGACATATAATGCCCTCAAAAAGAGTGTGCACAAATTATATGAGCACCAAATATTAAAAGAGGAAAAACGATATGACAGAAGAGCTATATAAGAAACTGGCTGATGCGCTCAATGCCCGTAGCATGACATATCCTTCTGTACCTTGCGATGAATTCTATGCTTTTGCTAGAGAGCTTTTTACGCCGGAGCAGGCAGAGATTGCTTCAAACATGCCTATAGACCCGGTGACGGCTGAAGAGCTGGGCAGCAAAATAAAAATGGCTGATGTCGCTCAGCTAGGAAAGCAATTGGAGGAGATGGCAGGCAAAGGTCTGCTGCGCATTAAGGAGAGCGATGGCAAGAGATTATATGAGTTCATGCCACTCGTCCCGGGAATCATCGAGTTGCAGTTCATGCACGGTCAGGTGGATGAGCGCACCAAGCGTTTGGCACAATTATTGAAAAACTATACCAAGGCGCTGAAGAACCTGATGATGACAAGCCCGCCCCCACCACCTGCCAGCACCGATACTGCCGCGACCAGAAAAGTCTCCGTTGAGGAGGAAATCCACGACCTTCCCACGATTTTGCCCTATGAAGAGGTTATGAAGCTTATAGATAAGACGGAGTATATCGCCGCAGGAACCTGCGTGTGCAGGCACCAGGGCGACCTGCTGGACAGGCCCTGCGACAAGCCCAAGGATAACGTATGCATGATCTTCGGACCATCGGCACAGTTCGCCCAAAGTCACGGCTTCGTCCGCCTCCTTTCCAAAGACGAGGCGCGGCAACGCATAGATGAAGCGGAGAAAGCCGGCCTGGTACATAATTATGCCAACAGTCACGACAGATATATCGACTTAATGTGCAATTGCTGCGGCTGCCACTGCTTTATACTGAGGGGAGCCAAACGCGCTCCTGTGCCCAGCCAGGCAGTCGTCGCCGACTGGGTCATTACTATAGATAACGATGCCTGTGTTGGCTGCGGTGCCTGCATTGACAGGTGCTGGATGGACGCCTTGAAAATGGAGGGCGATTTTGCAATTCGTGACGCCAATCGCTGCATCGGCTGCGGTATATGCAGGTATGTATGCCCCACCGACGCCATGAAACTGGTGCATAGAGAAAAATCGCCGCTGAAAAGCTAGAGCAAAGCAACCTATCCAACCACATAGGAGTATATACCACTCCAAAATACCACTTTGTATTGCTACAATTGTTTGGTTTTCCATATAGACAATTCTGCCATATATAGTTTTTGGCTTATCCAGGCAAGGCTCTGATAAAATTAGGCACCATATAAAATACAGGGGTGAAAAATGAACCTGGCAAGGCTAATGGAAGACAATACGGCAAGGTTCGGCGAATACGAGTTTGCCTACTTTGAGAGGCAGTGGCATACCAACGTTGAAATGAACCGCATGGCTAACAAGCTAGGCAATGCGCTGAAAAGCCTGGGGGTGAGAAGAGGAGACCGTGTAGGTGTTCAGTTGCTGAACTGCCCCCAGCTAATACAGGCATTCTTCGCCACTTTCAAAATCGGGGCGATATTAGTCCCGGTAAACCCGTCGCTGCGCGCAAACGAACTTACCTACATCTATCAGGATGCCGGCATAGTAGCCTTAATCAGCAGTATAGATTACATTGAAGTGATAAGAGAGGCCCGCCGAGAAGCCACCATGCTAAAGAGCATTATCTTGATAGGAGAGAAAATTCCGCAGGACGCCATATCATGCGACAAGATTATCAAGCAGGCTCCAGACGAGCTGGTAATGGAGGACACGGACAATGACGACCTCGCTGTAATCCTTTACACCGCCGGCACCACAGGAAATCCAAAAGGCGTGATGCTTACACATTATAACTGGTATACCCACGTATCCGGATATCATGAGCTGGTATTGCTGGATAACAGGGGCGTCACCTTAAAGGGAAGAAAAAATAAGCAAGATGTAGAAGTTTTCGGCATAGACAGGAGCCGTATCTCTCTAATAACTCTTCCCCTGTTCCACGGTTACGGTGTATTCGCCGTGAATCTTGAGTTCCTGACTGGAGGAAAGCTAGTCATACTCAGACGGTGGGACGCCGAAGAAGCTATGAGGTGTATTGAACAATTCAAGGTCACCGAATTTCGCGGTGTGCCAACAATGTATATACAAATGCTTAACCACCCACATGCAGATAAATACGATTTGAGCTCCCTGCAAATCTGTGTCTGTGGTTCAGCGCCTATGCCGCTGGAGGTGGCTCGTATGTGGAAGGAGAAGTACGGTATCGACATCTGGGAAGGATACGGGCTGACTGAAGCCACCACCGTCAATTGCGGCAATTTAGCGGGAAGACGACCGCCCAAGTATGGCTCGATTGGAAAATGCTACCAGAAATGCAACACCATCAAGATATTTGACCAGAACGACCGGGAACTTCCTCCCGGGCAGATAGGAGAGATAGTTATCAAAGGGCCGGGAGTTATGAAGGGCTATTGGAATAAACCCAAGGAAACAGCAGAAATTATTCGGAACGGCTGGCTTCACACCGGTGACATAGGGCATACCGACGAAGATGGCTACATTTACCTCACCGAGCGAAAGAAGGACCTTATCATTCGGGGAGGAGAAAACGTCTACCCCAAGGAAGTAGAGGACGTTCTACATAATCACCCGCAGGTTCTTGAAGCCGGAGTTATTGGTATTCCCGACGCGGTATACGGCGAGGAGGTAAAAGCTTTTGTGGTTCTGAAGGTTGCCGGCGCAGCCACTGAGAAGGAGCTCATAGATTTTTGTAAAAAGCATTTGCCCACCTATAAGAGACCTAAATCGATTCAGCTTATGGATTCGTTACCGAAGAGCGCAGTAGGCAAGATATTAAGGCGAGAGCTGAGAAAATTAGCCTGACTATCACCATTGTGGTTAATCTGCCATGAAATATATGTCTATAGCCACTACCGCCTATTGACACTCATTACCGAACCAAATACAATTGCAAACTTAGGGAGGTGACAGCATGAGCGAAACTATAGGTCAGTTTTTCCCGGTTGATAAAAAACACTGGTGGCAAATAGCGGTGCGGGGGCTCATAGCCTTGCTATTCGGCATCTTGCTACTCGCCTGGCCAGCGGTCAGTCTGTTCTTATTTGCCATATTCTTCGGTGCCTATGCTTTCGTAGACGGCATATTCACGCTGGTGGCGGCGATTAACTACAAGGCTGGGGCAGGGCAGCGCGCCTGGCTATTCGTCCGGGGTATTCTCGGCATCATTGTCGGCATTGTTACCTTTTTCTGGCCTGCAATTACGGAGATAGCATTGGTGTTACTCATAGGAGCCTGGGCACTGATAGCCGGCGTAATGGAGTTGAGTTTTGCTTTCACAGCCGTCAAGGAAACGGGCGCCAAATGGCTATTTGCCATAAGCGGTATCCTTGCCATAATTCTGGGCATACTGCTGCTGATACGTCCCATAGCTGGCATTATTGCGGTGATATGGTTCATCGGGGCTTACGCTATAATAGCCGGCATAGTGCTTATCATAGTCGGTTTCAGACTGCGCAGCCCAAAAGCCAGCAAGAAATAAGTCCGGAAAAGCCCTATATTCGAGCCCTGCTGTTTAATACGCAAGGAAACTAAACCAGAGTAATCTGGTGCAAGATACATGCAGGCAGTGTTTACGCTGCTTCTGGTTCCATAGTTTTGCCCCCTAGTTTTACCAGCGAGCATGAGCCTGATGGTGAGTTAATACGGCAGATACCCGAATGCTCAATGGCTTTAGTCGTTTCTGGCAAAGTACTAACGAGCTATTGCAAGAGCAAATGCCCTGTGCCATAATGGCTAATGAGTAATAGCAGTGTACCAGAATATCGCTGGTATTGAGGACAAAATAAAATGAAACAAGCAAATGTAAAATCAGTAAGCGTCATCGGGCTTGGAGTAGTGGGGCTTACTACAGCCGTGGGATTCCGGCTCAAAGGATACACGGTAACAGGCATAGATATTGACCCAGAGAAAGTCATCAAGATAAACGAGGGCATCAGTCCCATATACGAGAGGGCACTGGGCGAAGCCCTGAAAAAAACAAGGGTCAAAGCCACCACTGATTTTGAGCAGGTTCTGAAGTCCGACATAACATTTCTCTGCGGTGGTACCCCGGGTGCTGCTGACGGCTCCATTAATCTGCAATATGTTCAAACGCCGGTAGAGCAACTGGCTCAACTTTTAAAGAGAAAAGGAAGGCCTCATCTGGTTGTTATCAGGAGCACAGTTGTGCCGGGTACAATCGATGAGGTCATAGCGCCATATTTTCGTGGTTTGTCAGAGGTCGGGATTTGTGCGAACCCCGAATTTCTACAAATGGGCACGGCATTGGAAGACTTCATGTCGCCCAGCCGCATTGTTATCGGTGAGAATGACCGAAAATGGGGTGACATACTCGTGAGCCTATACAAAACTTTCAGCGCACCTATTATCAGAACAGACTTCAGGACCGCAGAGATGATTAAATATGCCTCAAATGCATGTCTGGCTACTAAGATATCTTTCATCAACGAAATAGGTAACATCTGTAAGAAACTTGGTATCGATGCTTACGAGGTGGCGGGGGGCATGGAACTCGATGGTCGAATTGGAGCAGGCCATCTACGAGCCGGCATCGGTTATGGTGGTTCCTGCTTTCCCAAGGATATCGCAGCTCTTGTTTCCAAAGCAAGAGAAGTAGGTTATGAGCCAAATGTACTTCACGAAGTCGTTGAGCTGAATAATAGTCAGCCACAACACATGGTGGAACTGCTCAAAAAGCACATCCCATCACTCAAGGGCAAAGTCATCGGAATCTTAGGGCTGACTTTTAAGCCAGACACCGACGATATCAGGGAATCGCAGGCAATACATATCACTGAAATATTACTGAAAGAAGGGGCTAAGATAAGGGCATATGACCCTCAGGGAATGCCCGGTTTCCAGAAATTATTTCCTAACATAGAATATGCCAGCAGCGCCGAGAAAGTACTGGGAAGTGACGCCGTGCTTATAATAACAGAGTGGGATGAATTCGGTTGCCTGGATTACACTGATTGCATCGTCATTGACGGTAGAAGAGTGGATGCAGCCAGGAAAAATGCCCGAATCTACGAAGGCGTCTGCTGGTAAGCCAGAAATTGTACAGCATTCCGCTATGAGAAAGAGGATGAGAATCTTAGTCACTGGTGGTGCTGGCTTTCTTGGCTCACATCTATGTGACTCGTTAGTTTCTCAGGGGCATTCTGTAATCTGCGTGGATAATCTCCTAACTGGCAACCTGTCCAACATAGAGCATCTAATGCCAAACAGTGCCTTTAAGTTCTCCAAGCAGAATGTATCGAACAGGCTCCAGATATATGGAGACATTGATTATGTGCTTCACCTCGCCAGCCCCGCCAGCCCCATCGACTATTACAAATTTCCCGTGGAGACATTAAAAGTAGGCTCTGTGGGCACGCTAAGAACCTTAAATCTGGCTCGAGAAAAAAAGGCGAAGTTCCTGTTAGCCTCTACATCCGAGGTATATGGAGACCCCTTGCAGAGTCCTCAGACAGAAGATTACAAGGGGAATGTAAGCTCGGTAGGACCGCGCTCGGTCTACGATGAGGCAAAGAGATTTGCCGAGGCAATAACCATGACTTATCACCGTATATATGGTATCGATACCAAAATAGTTCGTATTTTTAACACCTACGGGCCCAGGATGAAAAAGGATGATGGTAGAGCTATTCCCACATTTATTACCCAAGCTCTGGAAAACAAACCTGTGACTATCTTCGGGGATGGCCAACAAACCAGGAGTTTCTGCTACGTCTCCGACTTGATTGAGGGCATAAACAGGCTCATGCTTTCAGATTTCATAGGGCCAATGAACCTGGGCAACCCTGAAGAATTAACAATACTTGATATAGCCAGAAAGGTTATCCAGCTTACCAAAAGCAGCAGTGACCTGACTTTCAAACCATTACCGGAAGATGACCCGAAGCAAAGGCGACCAGACATCACCAAAGCCAAAAAGATACTGGGCTGGAACCCCATAGTCGAGCTGGACGCAGGCTTGAGAGAGACAATCGAGTGGTTCAAGAAAAATCCTGATTGAGAGCTTAAAAGGAGCAAATGTGGGTAAAACGATATTGGTGACAGGTGGAGCCGGTTTCATAGGCAGCCATTTGGTGGATAAACTGGTTGAAGACGGACACCGAGTGAAAGTTCTCGACAGCCTGGAGCCACAGGTTCACAACGGAGCACCGTCTTATCTTAATCATGAAACAGAGTTCATCGAAGGTGATATCAGAAATGAGGGCGACCTCAATAAAGCCTTAAA
>CAZUEB010000087.1:1607-6403 GCA_964619115.1 uncultured Dehalococcoidales bacterium | reverse complement strand
GCATCGTCTATTTTGATTCTCCCGGTGCTGAGAATACAGTTGAAACATTGAGATTAGCCAAAGCCAGGGCTGAGGAGCTTGGTATAAAGAAAATCGTGGTGGCTACAACAATTGGTGATACCGGAGTTAAGGCGGCAGAAGAGTTCAGAAATTATCAAGTAGTTGTAGTGACCCATACGTCTGGCTTTGCGGCTCCGGGCGCTCAGGAGCTTACTCCAGAAAACAGGCAAAAGATAGAAAAGCTGGGAGCTGTTATTTTTACCGGCGCTCATGCCTTCGGTGGCATAGCTCATGCGGTGAGGAAGACCTTCAATACGCATGTTTTGGGAGATTTCATGGCTAATACACTGCGGATGTTCGGGCAGGGTATGAAGGTAGCCATTGAGATAAGCATCATGGCTGCTGACGCCGGTCTTATAAGTCCCGATGAAGAGGTTGTAGCTATAGCTGGAACAGTGAGAGGAGCCGATACTGCCATTGTCCTCAAACCGGCCCATGCCCACGATGCCTTCTCCCTTAGAGTGAAGGAGATAATCTGCAAACCAAGACTCTAACCCCGGTTTCCCTTCATAACGATTGACATCAGAAAATGGCGAAGACAACAGTAGTCACAGGCGCCACCGGTCACATAGGCGCTAACCTGGTTCGTGCTTTGCTGGCTCAAGGCAGGTCTGTGCGTGCGCTGGTTCATGTGAACCGACGGGCAATCGACGGGCTGAAAATTGAAATCGCTAAGGGTGATGTCTGCGACCTGGAGTCTCTGTGCTGTGCATTCGATGGTGCCGATGTTGTCTATCATCTGGCGGCTCGTATCTCATTGTCCATGGGTGATTGGCCATTGCTCGAGGCGGTCAATATCACAGGGGTTGGGAATGTGGTTGAGGCATGCCTCCGGTGTGGGGTGCGTCGTCTTGTGCATTTCAGCTCGATTCATGCCCTCATACAGGAGCCTCTGGATATCCCGGTCGATGAATCACGCCCGATGGTGGAATCTCGACGTTCTCCGTCTTATGACCGCTCCAAGGCGGCGGGAGAGAAGGAAGTGCGCAGGGGTATAGAGCGAGGCCTGGACGCGGTCATCATAAATCCAACAGGTGTTATCGGGCCTTATGACTTTGAGCCATCATACTTCGGCGAGGCTTTGCTTGCTATCGCCTGCCGTAAACTGCCAGCCCTGGTGGGTGGTGGCTTTGACTGGGTGGATGCCCGTGATGTGGTTGTGGGGGCAATGCGGGCTGAAGAATGTGCGCTGACCGGTGCCAAATATCTCCTTTCTGGTCACTGGGTATCGGTGGCTGATTTAGCGGCTCTTGTAGAGGAAATCACCAGTGTGCCGTCGCCAAAGTTGGTATGTCCTCTGTGGTTGGCTCATGCCGGCGTTCCGTTTACTGTTGCCTTTGCCCGGCTTACCGGCGGGCGACCATTCTATACCAGCGATTCACTAAGAGCGCTGAAAAGCAATAAAAACATCAGCCATGAAAGGGCTAGCCGCGACCTCGGCTATAATCCACGTCCGTTTCGGGAAACGATTGTCGATACGCTGCGCTGGTTTGAAGAGAATGGCGATATCGACAGTTCGTTAAAGTCGTGATCTAAATAAGTAACGTGAACGAGCAGGAATTTTTAAATATCCTCCTCGCAGGCTGGTTTATACTGGCATTAGCTATTTTTGCCGCCCTGTTTTTTCTTGTGGCGCCTTATGGTCGTCACAGCCGCAGTGGTTGGGGTCCGGCGCTGAATAACAGGTTGGGCTGGATAATCATGGAGTTTGCGTCTCCACTGGTATTTGCTGTCTGTTTCATATTGGGCAGCAATTCCGTGACGATTACCGCTCTGGTTTTCCTGGTTATGTGGGAAGCGCATTATATACACCGGGCTTTCATATATCCTTTCAGCCTGAGCGGTAGGGATAATCGTATGCCCGTGACTGTCATAGGCATAGGGATTCTGTTCAACGCTGTGAATGCATATCTGAACGGTCGCTACATCTTTACGTTCTCCGCTGGCTATGCCAACCAGTGGCTTGCCGACCCGCGTTTTGTTGTCGGTGTGCTCCTGTTCCTCATCGGCTTCATAATCAACCGTCAGGCCGACCATGCGCTACGCAATCTCCGTGAACCTGGTGAATCGGGCTACAAGGTTCCGTATGGCGGTTTGTATCGCTGGATATCCTGTCCCAATTATCTTGGAGAGATACTTACCTGGATTGGCTGGGCTGTAGCCACCTGGTCATTGGCTGGCCTGTCATTTGCTGTGTGGACAATGGCTAATCTGGTACCCAGAGCCAGAGCGCATCATGCTTGGTATCGTGCTAGCTTTTCTGACTATCCACCCCAGCGCAAGGCACTGTTGCCTGGTGTGTGGTGACAAAGGATATCTTTTAATTGGTTTTTCGTTTATTGCAGTATTGACAAGTTAAAGCATGGGCATATAATTTTTATAGTTTAATAGTAATTGAGTAGGAGGAAAAGAAGCATGCCAGTTATCCGGACACCAGATGAACGTTTTTCTAAATTATCCGATTTCCCTTTCACTCCACGCTATGTTGATATTAATGGAGTGCGCGTACATTATGTAGATGAAGGAAAAGGGGAGACTATACTTTGTTTGCACGGCGAGCCGTCGTGGTTATTTCTATACCGCAAAATGATTGCTTCTATGTCAACGCAGCACCGCGTTGTAGCTATGGATTTCATTGGCTTTGGTAGGTCTGATAAATTCACTGAGCGGGAGGCATATACCTTTCAAATGCATCGAGACACGCTGATGGGTTTCGTAAAGGCGATAAACCTTGAGCAGATAACTGTTGTGGTGCAGGATTGGGGTGGGTTGATTGGTCTGGCTGTGGTCGCTCATATGCCGGAACGTTTTGCCAGGCTGGTTATTATGAATACCGGCCTGCCGACGGGCAAGGGAAAGCCCAGCGAAGCTTTCTTGGCCTGGCGTAATTTTGTTGAGAGTCATCCTGATTTGGAGATAGGGCAGTCTATGCTCCGTGGCATGGCTCACCCTGAGAAGATTGCGAAGGAAGTAATTGCAGCATACGAAGCGCCGTTCCCGGACGTTACATATAAAGCTGGGGCTGCTATGTGGCCACTACTCGTACCCGTTAGCCCTGAAGACCCCGCTGCTGCCGAAATGCGACACGCTCGGGAGGTTCTGTCAAGATGTGACAAGCCGGCCCTGGTCATGTTTTCAGATGAAGACCCTATTACAGGGGGCGGTGACAAATTCTTTCGCTCTCTTATACCTACGGCCAAGGACCAACCGGAGATTATAATCAAAGATGCCGGTCACTTTCTTCAGGAGGAGAAAGGCGAGGAGATATCTCAGCATATACTGGACTTTATGCGCAGAACGCCTGTTGCCTAGTATTTTGGCAAATTGTGCAGGTTACACTTAGAATTTGATTTGTGCAGGGGGTCCGGCAATCTGAGCCGAGTCTAACCAACCTGCCTACCTGGAGCTACTCCGTTTGGGTATTAGAAAACCGGTCTTTCTCTTGTAATCCAGATAGGCTTCGCCGTATCTAATGACCAGGTCTTTTTCCTCCGCCACACACATAACGTAGAAAATCGGTAGCCATATTATTGAAAATATAGCCAGAAAAGGAGAATTCAGCATAAATGCTGCCACCCACCACAGGAAGACCTCACCGGTAGCCTGTGGATGTCGTATCTTTTTGTATATGCCCCCGTAAAGAGAGTGCTTTTTCTTGGGTATGATAGATTCTTCGCCGGCATCTTTCATGCCTTTATACATTAAATAGCTGCTGGGGACTCCGATGGCAACTGCGATAAGGATTGAAATCCAGTAGTCCCAGGGGAAGACTCGGGGTAACGGTATTGGCAGAGGATAGAAGTAATAGACCGCATAATTAACGATGGTTACAAATTCAAAAACGATGGCTATCTGTCTGTATCGCTTGCATCTGGCGTAGGCAATCTCCCCGACTTTCTTTTCCAGCGCAGCCGGGTTTACACTCCTGACATAGAAATACAGGAAAAGCAGGGCAGATATAGACAATACTGCCATGTTTATCCAGGCTATAAAGGTTTCTCCCATGTTAATTACCCCAGCAATGTCATCTCACTCGCCGAGCGCCTTTAGTATGACTCTTTTCCTGCGCTGACCATCGAACTCTGCATAGTAGATTTGCTGCCATGGCCCGAGGTCTAACCTGCCTCCGGTGACCGGTACGATGACCTCATGGTGTATGAGCAAGCTTTTCAGGTGAGCATCTCCATTGGATTCGCCTGTGTCATGGTGCCTGTAATCAGGTTTAAATGGCGCCAGCTTCTCCAGCCACTCATCAATGTCTGCAATCAGGCCTGACTCGGCATCATTCACGTAGACTCCGGAGGTGATATGCATAGCCGAAACCAGAACGAACCCTTCCTGTATATCACCTCGATTTACGAATTCCTCCACTCTATCTGTTATATTAATGAATTCTCGATGTTGCTCTGTGTTGAACCACAGGTATTCTGTTACTGACTTCACTGGAGACCTCCTGACGTCTATTTCGAACAAGATACCCTTCAACAGGGCTTGTGTGGAGCAAGAGCAAATCTCGTGGTGTCTAACTGCTCAGCGGTTCTCAAATATTTGCCTTTCGGCATCTTTTGCTGCATCTGGCATACTTTCTTTAGCCAGCACCCGGCGGTGATATGACCTGGACTGGTATAGTGCCATCAGCGGTGCATGTCCGAAAACCCTGTCCTTTGCCGCAAGAACAGTGCAGGGCGCCTGGCTGTGCTTTAAGAAAAGCGAATCGTGTCCCACGCATAGGCACA
>CAZUEB010000087.1:0-1507 GCA_964619115.1 uncultured Dehalococcoidales bacterium | reverse complement strand
ACCCTGCTTTTTATGGGGGAAGGACCTTTCGGTGCATGGGGCAGCTTCATGTAGCCCGCCCCCTCCTGCTTGGAAGCCTTAACTGCAAAGTCATGCAGCTCATCGCTGAGACATTTTTTGGTAGCCTTCTTTATCACATCTGGCAAAACCTTCGAAGGGCAGTTATCGGGACCTTCTTGCCAGGCAGGGCTATTACATACGGGTCGCGGACACTTGGCACAATTCACGGCTAAAACTGTCTTTTCTGTCATGCTTGTTCTCCTTTGCCTGACCTCGTTTTCGCTTATGCCACTGTATCTCTCACATACTGATTTGTCAACCTGTGAGCCCACCTTTGTCATTGGTTGTGGAAGTAGTAAAATAAGGGGTGGGTGGAATATGCCGATAACTCCCCTGAGGCGCCAATATCTTAAAATCAAGCAGCGCTACCCCCAAACTATAGTCTTTTTCCGACTGGGCGATTTCTACGAGACCTTTGATGATGATGCCAGGATTACGGCGCGAGAGCTGGAAATCACCTTGACCTCAAGGGAAATGGGGAAGGGGCAGCGCGTGCCTCTGGCCGGTATTCCTTACCACGCTCTGGATAACTATCTGGCCAAGCTTATCGGCAAGGGCTATAAGGTGGCAATCTGCGAGCAGATGACACCGCCGGGCAAAGGGCTGGTGGAGCGCGACGTCATCCGTGTGGTAACGCCGGGGACGGTGGTTGAGCCCGGACTGCTTGCGGATAAGAGCAATAACTATCTGGTCAGCCTGGTTATCGATGGCGAGGAAGCGGGCATTTCCTGTGTGGATATAACCACCGGCGAGTTCGCTACCACTCAGCTTCCCGCAGGTCAGGTTTCCGATGAGCTGGAGCGCCTGCACCCGGCCGAGCTTCTCCTGCCTGAGAGCCTGGATGCCGATAGTCTACCGCTGCCGGCCTCGACAACCCGGCTCGATGATTACTGTTTCGACCTGGAGACCGCAGAGCAGGCTTTAATCGGCCATTTCGCGGTGGCTTCACTTGAGGGATATGGCTGCGCTCACCTGCCTCTGGCTATCAGGGCTGCCGGTGCCATCGTTCATTACCTTCAGGAGAACCAGAAGGCGGCGCTGGGGCAACTGGACCATCTGGCTACATATTCGACTCAGTCCTTTATGGTCATTGATGCTCATACCCGGCATAACCTGGAGCTTTTTGCCTCCGCCCGCTGGGGAGCCAGCTCCGGCTCTCTGCTCTCTGTAATCGACTTAACCGAGACGGCGATGGGTGGCAGATTGCTTAAGAGATGGCTGGGACAGCCACTGCTTGACATAAAGCAACTTACTAGCCGACAAGAAGCTGTGGCCTGGTTCTACGAGAATACGCTGGTGCGGCATAAAGTCATGTCTCTCCTGGGGGATATCGCTGACCTGGAGCGATTGGTCAACCGTGTCAGAGGCGGCATAGCCATGCCCAGAGATTTGGTCGCGTTGCGTTCCAGCCTGGAGAAGCTGGCAGAGGTGAAAGCGGAGATAGAAG
>CAZUEB010000086.1:0-6408 GCA_964619115.1 uncultured Dehalococcoidales bacterium | reverse complement strand
CCTGGGCGTTACCCAGCACCCTGCCCGGTGGAGCTCGGACTTTCCTCCCTGATTTCTACAAATCAGAGCGGTCACCCGGTTTACTTAGCCCAAGACCCACTTTACACCCTGATTCGAAAGCCGTCAAATCTAGGCTTGTTGCTTCGTGAAATTTTTTAGTGCCGCTTGAGCCAGGGAATGAGCTTCAGTATTCCCATCATGCCCTACGTGGACGATGGATAGATTGGCAAATCTCTTACACAGCTCAGCAGCTTCTTTGTAAAGGGGAAAAAGGAAAAGGTTTCTCACCTTGTACTTGCCAGTCAATTGCCTGGCTACTAGCTCGGAATCAAGATAGAGTGTAACCGTGGCTGGCTTAAATCTGATAGCTTCTTTCAAGCCAGCAATTGCCGCCTGATATTCCGCCTGATTATTGGTGCGCTCGCCTATATGTTGAGAGAGCTTAAACAATTCCCTTTGTTTCTCATCCCTGATAACGGCTCCTATAGCTGCCGGTCCCGGATTGCCCCAGGAAGCTCCATCAACATAGATATTAAGATGCATCTTCTATTCTTTACCAGACTCTAGCCTAAATAGAGTATCCTGCCACAGCTACTGCACTGGATTAAAGCTCCAGCCCTGGCTCGCTGCCACTCGTTCATCGACAGGTTGAGGTGGCACCCATGGCATCTTCCCTGTGTCATCTTCACCACCGCCTGCCCCTTTTTCGACCTTATATTCTCATAAAGCTCTAGTGTTTGGGGGGCAATGTCTGAGATTAGCACCTGACGCTTCTTGTTGAGGTCTGATAGCCTACTTTTCACCTTGGCTTGTCTTTGGGTCAAATCCTCTTGCTCTCGCTGCCACTCGCCTTCCAGTTTTTTAAGCCGCTCACTATCTGTTTCTACTTTGTCCTGCGTTGTCTCTATCTCAGCCATTAAGTCCAGCAGGTTATCTTCTTTCTGCCTTAATTTAGCCTTGAAAATGTCCTTCTCTTTATCAAGGCTAACCAACTCCTTAGGGTTCTTAGTCTTACCATCGTAGAGCTTATCATTCAGTTGTGCAATGCTGCCTCGCAGGTCTTCGATCTCCCACTCCACATCCCGCTGCTGTTTTTCCATCGCGGCCAGATGCTCCTGCTCAGCAATAATTTCAGCCCTGACCTTAAGCAAAGCCTGACTCTCGCCTAGCTGGCTAATAATATCATCCAGAGCTTCTTGTTCCTTCTGAATATTCAGGTCGATTTGCTGTAAATCATAGAGCGTCTTGGCTAGCGTCATGACCGGGCTAATTCTACGTTAGAAGTATAAAGTCTGTCAAAGAGGAGCGGCTTGTTAGATTGCTGGATAAAGCCTTATAGTCATTGAGAGTCCTTCGCTTGTGTCATTCTGAGCAAAGCGAAGAATCCCACATAGTCCAAGATATGCTCCGCGCGGCAATTTCCAGATTTTTATGAGATGAGGCACCTGACAGAGACGAACTACGGCAGAGGCTGGCTACCGAGTATAATCTAAAATTACAACTTGTGTGCTGGCGGGCAGGTTTGCCCGGCTAACCGAAAGCTTGGCTTGAGAGACTGCTTCTTTCACTCCCACTTCTTTCAAGAATTTATCTACCGGCTCAAGCTCTTTGGTCAATGCCGATGTCTTATAGTGCATGGGAATGACAACCTTAGGAGTTAGTCGCCTTACTATCTCAGCAGCCGTCGAGCCACCTATAGTAGACACACCACCTACAGGCACAAACAACACATCAATATCGCCCACATCTTCTATAAATTCCGACGACGGCAAATGGCCAAGGTCGCCTAAATGGCACAATGCCATCCCATCCATTTCCAGGAGATAAACAGTGTTTTTACCCAGCTTTTGACCCTGGACAGCATCGTGCCAGGTAGAGATACCGGTAATGAATATGCCCTTCAACTCATATTCACCTGGTACTTTAACCTCTTTAAACTCGCTGGTGATAGCCTCCGTGTAACAATGGCCTGGATGAAAGTGGCTCAAGGTCACTATATCGGCCTGAAGTTTGCCTAAAGAATAACCCAGGCTCGGGTGGCATGGGTCAGTGATAACAGTAACTTCCTTACCTTTAATGCGAAAGCAGGAATGTCCTAACCATGTAATATCCAAAGTAACGACCTCAACGAGAATCAGTTAAAAAGAGGCAAAACTTTCAACCCTTAAACCGTCGGAGCAACAGCCATCCTGAAGGCAAAATCAAAGCAGCTGCAACCACCTTAATCAAATCCCCGATGACGAAGGGGTAAAGCCCAACCTGAAGCACAGTGCTCCCCGGAACGAAATGCGCCAACCAGGAAAGCCCGAAGATATAGATAGCAACACTGCCGCCAAGCATGGCTGGTATTGCCGTCCACACCCGCCTGTCCCAACCTCTTTCAGCTAACCAACCAACAAAGAAGGCAGCGGCTACAAAGCCTATCAAATAACCGCCCGTGGGTCCAGCCAGACGGGCTATGCCCGGAGGGCCACCCAAAGCAAACCAGTACGGGATGCCGGTAGCTCCCACAGCCAGATAACTGAGCTGGCTCAGTGCACCTCGACGGCTACCTAAAAGAGCTCCAGCCAAAAGGACAGCGAATGTCTGCCCCGTAACAGGCACCGGTCCGATCCAGAGACTTATCTGGGCGAAGGCAGCAGTTAAGCAAGCAAAGCCAGCCACCAGGACCACATCCCAGAGGAGGCCTGTTCTGGAAATTACAACATCCATAAAGGCAAGCCGAGCAGTTGATGTTTTCATACTATAAATATCTCCTCACTATCAGCTGACTGAAGGTAAAGTATAGCAATGAATCAGAAGAAGGTCAACAGACGCCAGGTGTCTACCAGCAACTGCATTGACGCCAGGCGCTGGCAGCAAGTAAAATTCTGACATGATGCACGAAAAAACAACTTTGGACAATGGCTTGCGCCTTCTCACCAGCGAAATGTCTCATACCCGTTCCGTCTCCGTGGTCTTTTTCATAGCCTCCGGACCGCGATATGAGACAGACTCTGAAGCTGGCATTTCTCATTTCATCGAGCATCTTTGCTTCAAGGGCACTGAAAAGCGCCGCAGTTCCAAGGAAATCAGCGAAGCTATCGAAGGTATCGGCGGCATGCTCAACGGTGGCACCGATAAAGAGCTGACCACCTTCTGGTGCCGTGTAACCAGTGAGCACTTTCTCATAGCTCTGGATGTTCTCATAGACCTGCTGAGAGGTTCCCGATTCGATGCTGAAGACATCGACCGCGAGCGCCAGATAATCATCGAGGAAATAAATATGAGCCTCGATTCACCGAGACAGCGGGTGGCCATGCTGATAGACGAGCTTATGTGGCCAGGACAACCACTGGGACGTGATATCGCCGGAAGCAAGGAAACAGTAGCGTCCATAACCCGGAAACAGATGCTTGACTTTTTCTCCAGAAATTATCTGCCTAACACCACTGTGGTCGTTGTAGCCGGTGATATCGAGCAGAAGCGAGTGCATGACACCATAAGCCGGGCGCTAGTTGATTGGAAGCCCGGCGAAATATCGGCAGGCTTCCCCAATCAGGGTAACCAAGAGGCAGCCAGACTGAATATTGAGTTTCGAGAGACCGAGCAGGCTAACCTCTGCTTAGGTGTTCCCGGGCTATCCTTTTTCCATCCCGACCGCTATGCCGTCGACCTGCTAAGCATAATACTGGGCGAAGGTATGAGCAGTCGCCTCTTCATCGAGATCAGGGAGCAACAAGGGCTTGCCTATGACATTCATAGCTATGCCGACCATTTCGCCGATTCAGGAGCTGTCATCATCCACGCCGGAGTCGACCCTAGCCGAACTGAAGATGCAATTAAGGCAATTATTGATCAAATCGCCAAGCTCAAGGAGAAAATCTCCCAAGATGAACTCAAAAAGGCCCAGCAAATAGCCAAAGGTCGTCTGCTGCTAAGCCTGGAGAGCAGTCGAAACGTTGCCGCCTGGCTGGGAGTTCAAGAGCTGCTGCTCAATCGCATATTTACCACAGATGAGGTGATATCACTGGTCGAAGCTGTCACTACCGAGGACCTGAAACGCGTGGCACAGCAGCTCCTGACAAGCGAAAAACTGAATCTGGGTATCGTCGGGCCTGTCAAAGAAGAGGAGCGCATAGCCAATCTGCTCAAGATTTGAGAAATGTTTGGGGGCGTATGTCCCAGAAATAAGAATAAAATAAAGAGCCGCCCCGGTTGAGGCGGCCCTTTTAACAGCCTTCTATGCCTCTTAGTACTCGGGCATGGGTGGCATCGGTGGAGTCTTTTCTTTTTCCGGAATGTCAGTCACCAGAGATTCAGTGGTCAATATCATGTTAGCGATACTGGAAGCGTTCTCCAGGCCGGTCCTGGTGACCTTAAGCGGGTCTATTATACCTTTGGCTACCATATCGCCGAACTCGTCTCGCAAAGCATCATAGCCAACGCCTTTCTTGCTGCGCTTGATCTTATCCACCACCACTGAACCATCCTGCCCGGCGTTTGCAGCAATCCAGCGCAACGGCTCCTCAAAAGCTTGCTTGAGAATGGCAATACCAATAGCCTCATCTCCCGTAGCCTTGACCTTCTCCAGAACCGGGCTGGCATTTATAAGGGCAACACCACCACCGGGCAAAATGCCTTCCTCAACCGCAGCTCTGGTTGCCGAAAGGGCATCCTCTACCCGGTGCTTCTTCTCCTTAAGCTCGACCTCAGTGGCAGCCCCCACTTTAATCACCGCCACGCCACCGGCTAACTTAGCCAACCTCTCCTGGAGCTTTTCCCTATCATAGTCCGAGGTTGTCTCATCAATTTGCGCTTTTATCTGCTTGATGCGCGCCTGAATAGCCTCTTCAGAGCCCTTGCCTTCTACTATGGTGGTATTGTCTTTGTCCGCAACCACCTTGCGAGCTCTGCCGAGGTCAGCCACTGTTGCTGAATCCAGTTTCCGGCCCACCTCCTCGGAAATAACCTTGCCTCCGGTCAAAATAGCTATATCCTCGAGCATCGCCTTCCGCCTATCTCCGAAGCCCGGTGCCTTAACCGCCAGGCAACTGAGCGTACCTCTCAGTTTGTTAACCACCAGAGTAGCCAGAGCTTCGCCCTCTAAGTCCTCAGCGAGGACCACAAAATTTTTGGAAACCTGAAGTACCTTCTCCAGAACAGGCAGGAGCTCAGATATAGCTGAGATCTTCTTGTCAGTAATCAGGATATAAGGGTCTTCAAGCTCTGTTTTCATCAGCTCAGGATTGGTTATAAAGTAAGGACTGATATAACCGCGGTCGAATTCCATACCCTCGACATATTCCGTCTCAAAAAGTAAACCCTTTGATTCCTCGACGGTGATTACACCATCTTTGCCTACCTTCTCCATTACCTCAGCAATCAGGCTACCCACCTCAGGGTCGGCGGCTGATATCGTCGCCACCTGCGCTACCTGCTCCTTGGTGGTCACCGGGGTCGACATCTTCTTCAACTCACCAACCACAGCCTCCACACCTTTCTCAACCCCACGCTTGAGAGCCATGGCATCAGCACCGGCAGCTATATTCTTAAAACCACCGGTTACAATCGCCTGAGCCAGCACAGTTGCCGTGGTGGTACCATCGCCACACTTGTCATTTGTCTTAATCGCCGCTTCCTTAACCAGTTGCGCCCCCATATTCTCAAAGGGGTCGGGAAGCTCAATATCTTTGGCAATGGAAACACCATCGTTAATAACGTTGGGTGCGCCGAACTTCCTGTCGAGGGCTACAGGACGTCCTTTTGGCCCCAGCGTAACCTTAACTGCATTGACCAAAGCATCAATGCCAGCTTTTAAGGCTCTCCTCGCCTCTTCACCATAAAGAATTTGTTTCGCCATCTGTCAAAACCTCCTGTTTCTTAATTTATGACTCTTCCTATTTAGAATTTTTCTTGGCTAAAATATCGCTTTCTCTCAGGATAATAAGCTCATCGTCGCCTTCCTTTATCTCGGTGCCGCCGTATTTGGCGTAAATAACTATATCACCGACCTTAACATCCATGGCTACACGTTTGCCATCTTCAGTCATCCTGCCGGGACCGACAGCGATGACCTTGCCCTCCTGAGGCTTCTCCTTAGCGGTGTCCGGTATCACAATACCGCTCTTGGTAACGTCTTCCTTCGGGCTTGGCTTTACCACCACTCTGTCTCCTAAAGGTTCAAGCTTGGTTGCCATTTTTACCTCCTTTTTTAGATTTTAGCACTCTCTGCTTAGGACTGCTAAATATATTAGCACAATCATTTTTATTTGTAAAGGGGGGGGCTAAGTGGCATAAGCTGACTTTCTGCAATCCGCTCGGTCACAACCACTGATTGTATAGCCTTGCTACTTGATTTCTCACACTATAACGGGTAGTGTATCAAATTGAAAAATAGACTTTCCCGAACGTATAAAAGAGTAGATT
>CAZUEB010000085.1:0-6545 GCA_964619115.1 uncultured Dehalococcoidales bacterium | reverse complement strand
CGGTAATAGGCATAATTATTTCCCCCTCCGCGGTAATAGGCATAATTATTTCCCCCTCCGCGGTAATAGGCATAATTATTTCCCCTCCGCGGTAATAAGCATAATTATTTCTCGTCCATGGTGAGCTTGTCGAACCATGAGATTTTGCCCTTCGACAGGCTCAGGGTGAGTGGGGGTGAGGTAGGCTCAGGGTGAGCGTAACCGTGGCAGCCTTTATATTGCGGTCTTCATTGCAACTAAGTACTATTTTATTTGAACGGGTATTCTTTCCCCTTTTCCTTACCTATAGTCTGCAGCATCTCCAGTTCATTGGAGAAAACGGTGGGAGCTTCGTCGGGCGATTTTTTGACCATGGAAATCGACCCTGTGGGACACGTAGACACGCAAAGCCCGCAGCCGATGCATTTTTCCCTGTTGATTACGCTAAGGTCGCCTTCGATTTTGATGGCGTTTACCTGGCACCGGTCCATGCAGACCAGACAGGCGATACAGGTGTCGACATCTTTCGTGGCGTAGTAGTTCGACCTGACTATGAACCCCGGGCTGTCGTATTTCGTTATGCTGGCTAAAGCCTTGCAGCAGCAGCCGCAGCAGTTGCATATAAATATCTTGTTGGCGGCGTGGTTTGAGGAAAAGTGAATCAAGCCGTCATCCTCGGCTTTCTGAAGTATCTTTTTTGCCTCCTCCTTTGAAATCTCCCTGCCCAGTCCGTTCTCGATGTAGAAATCAGCCGCCGGCCCGAAGCTCATGCAAGCCTCCAGCAGCTTGTCGCAGCCCTTTCCCAGCATTCTGGCTTCTTTCCGGCAAATGCAGTCGGCAACGGCGAACCTGGTGTTTGATTCGATAATCTGCGAGACCTGTTCGTATGGCTGAACCTCGCTGCCGCCCTGTATCTCCTTCTCCACGGGAATGACGCGGAATCCGCCAGTTTTTGAGCTTCTCCAGGCAGGTATCATTCCCTCCTGGTAGAACCTCTCGTACAGTTCGATGTCTTCCAGGGTCATGCTGTTCATCTGGAACTCCCAGATTCCCACCATCCACGGCATCAGGAAATAGTAAATCTCTTTATCAGGCGCTCTATAGCGCATTATAAGCCCCCGTTTCGACATGTCGTACAGTGTTTCTCCCAGTTCAGCTTCGTCCTTCCCCGCCCTCTGTGCTATAGCCGATACCTTTTCCGGGCGGGGTCCCAGGTGCAGCATAATCCCGGCTTCATCCTGCGTAAACAGGTGCTGCAGCACTTCTATATCCACGCCGCTATCGGTTTTAGGGAACCCCTGGGGGAACATGTCCAGTCTCTTGCGAAGTCTCTCATAAACGTCAGCCATTTCAGTCTCCTTCTGCAGTTCTCTCCCCTATTCCGGGGGCAATTTAGAACACAATCTCGGTGTTTGTTGCCTGGTGGCAAAAAACACGTTGCGGTAGTTTATATTCGAGCTATAAGCCCACATAGCGGTTACGAAGCTTCCGGTATCACGCCAGGTCTTTGCGAACTTGCGCCAGATAGACCGGCGACTAAGAAGTCGGCATACGCTCTGGGAGTATGTCTCTGTAAGTTCGTATGGCTCCATGGAGAGTGGCCGGTGGGTAACTTCTGTCATATCGTAGTGGTCCCAGTCGACCGGGAAGTTGGTGTAAAGAAGCCGTTTTTCGTCCAGCAACTTGCTGAACAGTCGTGTTCCCGGCAATGGTGTCAGGTATGTCGTCTGCATTACGTCTATTCCGTTGCTAAGAATGTAGTCGGTACGGCGGCGTAGAGCCTCCGGCGTATCACTATCCATACCGTATATGAAGGCTCCCAGTACAGCGATGCCGTGACTCTTGATGCGTCGAAACACCTCTTCATATGTATCGACTTTCATCTTCAAGTTTAATTTCTTATTTACCTCTTCAAGTGCATCAATAGTCTCCGCCTCCACTCCCAGGAAGACCATGCGGCAGCCGCTTTTTGCAGCGCATTCAAGCACGTCCTCGTTATCGGCAAAGTTCATCGATGCCTGGCAGAACCAATCCTTCTTTATTCCACGCTCGCTTATCCTCCTAAACAAAGCAACGGCGCGCTCCGCTGCCTGCTTGCCGTAGCCGATTATGTTATCGTCCAGAAAGAAAACCATTTTCTGAGGAATAGTTTCCAGTTCATCCAGTACCTCTTCTACCGGTCGCTGCCGGTACCTACGGCCGTTGAAAGCGGTAGCGGAGCAGAACTCACAGTCCATCGGGCAACCGCGTGCGGTCTGAATCGAGCCGAACCTGTAGCCGGGATGAAAGAGGTCATGCCTTGGTTTAGGTATTCCTTTCAAGTCCGACCACTCCCCTCGATAAATTTTTTGAAGCCGGCAGGCTTCAAAATCGGCGATGACTCTAGCCCAAACAGTTTCCGCTTCACCGCTAACTACGGTATCCACATATTGCAGGGCTTCGTCGGGCAGCATTGAAGCATGTATCCCACCCAGTAGTGTTGGTATACCCTTGCCTCGATAGAGACCGGCGATTTCATAAGCCCTGTTAATAGATGCAGTAAAGGCAGTTAGTCCTACCATGTCAGCATCCATGTAGTCGAATGGTTCGAAGTTCTCGTCAATAATTTTTATATCCCAGTCACTGGGAGTCAGTGCCGCCACGATACCAAGTCCCAGCGGCGGAAAACGGGAATTTGTGTTTATGGTCAGTCCCGCTCTGCGAGGATTGACCGGATTTATCAGCAGTAATCTCTTGCCCATCATCTCGTCCTATACATAGCTCCAGGACGATCCTAATCACCGCGCCTTAGAGCTACCAGTAGTACGCCGGGTCCTCCGTGAACACCCAGAGAGGGTCCCAGCGGCGCTACCAGTATTCTATCCTCAGGTAAAACCGCCCCTAGCCTTTCACGGAGCTTCATAGCCTCTTCAATGATCGCACTATGGACTATAGCCAGGTCACGTATCGGTGAATTCTTCCTCACAAAATCGAATATTCTATCAACGCCTTTAGAATAGGCAATGGCCATACCAGCCATAGCCACTTCACCATTCCTAAATGTGAGCATAGGTTTGACATTAAGTATGCTTGCCACGTTACCAAACGACTTATTGATGCGGCCTCCTGCAATTACGTATTTTAGAGTAGCGAAGATACCAAGCATACGTATCTGGCTTATTGCCTTTTCCGCTTCCCCAACCACACCCTCTAGCTTGCCTCCCGCCTTGGCTACCCTTGCAGCCGCTATGGTGACAAGCCCCAGCCCCATTGAGTTATACTGAGAATCGATCACTTCGATAGGCAGCTTCTGTTCCATCACTTGTTTTGCTAAAACCGCAGATTGGTAAGTGCCACTGAGCTTGGATGAGATATGTATCGAAACTATGCCCTCGGAATCACCTGCCAGTGATTGATATACTTTTGCAAAGTCTCCCGGAGGAGGCTGTGAGGTAGTGGGAAGATGAGTTGAAGCGGAGAGTCTCCGGTAGAATTCATCCGCGTCGATATCTATTCCATCGCGTAGCGTTTCGCCGTCCCATTCAATGTAGGCGGGTACGATTTCAATATTCAGGTCCCGGGCGACATCTCGTGGGATGTCGGAAGTGCTGTCTGTAACAACTTTGACCATGCTCCACCTCTCTGCAACATCTAAATATTACAGGATATGCTAATATAGAAACAATCCATAAACTACGCCCAAAGCCTCCCGCTATTTACCCGAGGCTTCAAGTAGTTACCCCTATATTTAGAAGCCGGTTTATCATTGAGTTAAGCTGTGCTTAGTAGTATCATATCAGTAGAGCTTTTCACAGGGCAAGGGGGACATATAAGCTCATAGAAGGCCATCACCAGTACAGGTGGAAGGAGGCAACAATGGCTTTATTATTCGGCATGCACCCTCAGCAGCAAGTATTACTCTGGATAAATATCGTTGGTGGAATCGCAGTCATATTGAGCTATGTTCTGAGCATACTGTTACATCAAGGAAACAGCGAAATCCTCTGGGGAGGGATATCCGGCGGTCTAAGGAGCTTCTATTTTGTATCAATGCTCCTGGCTGCACTAAGCTATTTTGCCTTCACGTACTTCATACTCTTTCGCTTGAACCCTGAAACCGTGCAGGTCTTTCAGGTCATGAAGTTTGTCGTTTTCCCCATCATTTACTGTCTCATTCTGATCCCGTCGGTATTATGGATGCCGCTGAGTTATGCTATGGTCGGGCAGCCACAGATCGGGCTTTGGATTGGTATACGCACCGTGCTTTTCATAGTAGGACTGGCTGCGTTGTGCCTAGTCATAGCCTTACTGGCACTCTCCCCACGTCCCGGCGGAGCTGCCTACTGGCTGGCAGTCGCCGGCAGCATCATCTTCTGCATTCACACTCTGATACTCGATGGCGTGGTATGGCCTGCCTTTTTCAAGACCCAGGCATGAAAATTTCACTCCGTAATTAGTGACCAGTGCCCTTTAGAGTTACCCGTCTCAACTATTGGTGGGACAGGTCAGGGGTTACTTGCTTTTATTACTTGCAGGTTCCCGCGCATAAGCAGAGCCTTCTTTTGCGGAGTAAGCCGGTTTTCATTCAATATCCCTTTAAGTCCGCCCTGAGCCAGGTAATCCTTGAAGCAATCATGGTTATCTCTTCCGGCGATGAATTCCACAGCCCTGATGAGATAAGCAAAAAGGTTTTCGGGTAAAGGGACCTGGAAGTCGATGAACATCAAGGCGCCGTCCTTTTTCACCACCCTTTTCATCTCGGAAACGGCTCTATTCCGCTCGTCCCTTTTCATCTCGTGCAGCCCCAGCGATATGGAAGCGCAGTCGAAATAGCCGTCCGGGAACGGCAGCTCGTTGGCGCTGGCCATGCGGAAGGTGCTGTGCTTGAAGCCCCGTCTTTTCCTGTTCTTTTCCGCCAGCTCAATCATATTGGGGTTCTGGTCCACGCCGGTGCCAATGGCGCCCTTTTGCGCGTAGTGGAACACCTGCTCGCCCGTCCCGCAGCAGACATCCAGCACCCTGTCGCCCGCTTTGATACAGGAAAGCTCAATTACGCAGGCCCTGACGTCTCTCAGTATCGGGTCGATGATGGTCGAATAGTTGAACAGAAGCACGCATGGATTATATCATTTCGTTGTTGCCGGATGGTCGGCTGCTACAATGGGTGAAGGCACACAACAGATATTCGCCAGTGGAAAATGTCAAACTGAAGGAGTAGAATCAATTTAAGAGCTCGCATAGTATAATACCTTGAAGGAGGGTGGCTATGGAACTGATTGAGCAATTGGTCAAGAACCTGGGCGTCAGCGAGGAGGCGGCTAAAGGCGGCTCTGGCCTGCTTTTTAAAATGGCACAGGAAAAGCTGGGCTCAGGCGACTTCAGCAAAGTTGCTGATGTCATCCCCGGCATCGATGGACTTATGAAGTCAGCCCCGGAATCTGGCGGTATGCTTGGAGGTATCGGTAAATTAGCCTCCGGGCTTGGTGGGGGAGCCGGTCAACTAGGCAGCCTCGCCAGTCTCGCCGGCGGCTTCTCCAAGTTAGGGCTGGATAGCGGCATGATTGGCAAATTTATCCCCATTATCCTATCTTTTGCGCAGAACAAGGGTGGGGATGTTGTCATGAAATTGCTGCAAAAAGCTCTCAAATAGCGAATACGAGCTACAGTTGGCATCGGTCTTAAACAAAACACGGCTATAACCCAAGCTAGCCTGGGTCATAACCGTATTCCTTTTTGCTGTTACCGGGATTAGGAATCAGCCAGTTTTATCTTCAATCTTGGCTTTCGGCGCGTTCTTCTTGACGGAGTCTATACCGTTTTTGGCGCCGTCCTTAGACTTGTAGCCTTCACCAGACGCAATTGTCTGCCCGTTGGGAGCGACAAGCCTCCATCGAAACTCACCCCTGGCATCTTTGTACAGCTCAAATTTAGCTGTCATCGATTCTACTCTTCCTCTTCAGTTTAAGCGCACTTATTATACAACGTTGATAGCTTTAGTCACCGGGTTTACCGACAGACCACAGCGCTTTTATTGCCGCAACTATGGCGGCCGGTGCCATCAAGGTGGCTATCAATGCCAGTATGCTGTCCAGCATAGCGCCGATGCCGAATGTCTTCAGGGGCGCAAACACGCCGCCAACTACTATCAAGGCTATGGTTGCCACCAGGAAAAGCACTATTTCCTTTGCCGTGATATTCAGGAACCCTATAATGAGACCGAGAATAATGAGAATGATGATAACTGCGGGCATAAAAGCCGTCGCCATGCCCAGAGCTGCCATAATCCCCACTACTACGGCGATGATCAGGCCGACGATGAATGCCCAGAAGCCGATCATGCCAGCGACATTAGTTTTACCTTTTGCCATACCTAGTTAACCTCCTTTATTTTTTTGGGTTTCTCCCCGTTTCAATTATCACACCACTATTGGCGGTTGTCAAGCCCCCACTTTACGTTTGAACAGCTTACAAAACCTACGTGTCACCCGCCTACGGGTGACCGTTTAACCCCGTCTTTTCTGTCATCGCGAGGAGTCCCTCCAGCTTTTCCCGCCGCTCATTCTGACTCTTCCCCCCGCTCATTCTGA